>PMBP01000026.1 GCA_003152975.1 Phycisphaerales bacterium
CACTCGACACGCTCACCATAAAAGGCAGTAATGTGTCCAGCTATCTCGGCGGAATCGCGGGAAACTGCCTGGGCCGGATTGAGAACTGTCATTCCGCCGGGGCGATGATATCTTATGCGAGTTGGGTAGGAGGTATTGCCGGGAATGTCGAGGGGGGGCAGGTATTATATTCCGATTCATCCTGCGCCGTAAGCGGAGACTATTATGTGGGCGGACTGGTTGGACAAAACACGGGGACGATTGGTTATTGTCGAGCCAATAGTAATGTGCAGGGGAACTGGTATGTTGGGGGCCTGGTTGGGTGGAGCACGAAAGGCACAATCCATGATTCGTCGTCCAAGGGTTCCGTAAGTGGGGGAAATGACGCCGGAGGATTAATCGGATTCAATTCCCAGGGCTCCGTCAAACAATGCCATTCTTCCGCTGCGGTTGTAAGCGGCAGCTATTCGGGTGGATTGATCGGATATTGTCCCTCATCTTCAGTTGACGATTGTTATGCCACCGGTCCCGTCGTCCTTGCCGAATCAGCCAGCTATGCCGGGGGATTGATCGGACGGAGTACGAAATCAAATCTATCCCGGTGTTATTCGACCGGGTCAGTTACCGCTCCGAACAGCGAGTATTTGGGTGGATTGATCGGCGAGATCTACGGTGGCGGGGCGGTTCAGGATTGTTTTGCCGAGGGGCCAGTAGCCGGGGATTGGTTTATCGGCGGACTTGTCGGGACGGCCAATCTGGATGAGCCGATTCACATTCGGAATTGCTATTCCACCGGATCGGTCAAGGGAATCATGACCGTCGGAGGGCTTGTTGGATTCTTCAATGGAACCAGCGTTGTCAATTCGTATTCGACGGGGATCGTTCAGGCAAGTTCGTACGGCGGCGGATTGGTCGGCGGCCGTTTTGTTTCCGGGACTTTTTCCGATTCCTTCTGGGATATGGAATCCTCGGGGATGACCACCAGCAGTAGTGGAGTCGGCAAGACAACGGCGGAGATGATGACGCAGGCGACCTTTACGGATGCCGGATGGGATTTTCTTGGGGAGACGGCCAACGGGACGGATGAAATCTGGCGGCTGTGTCAAGACGGCACAAGTTACGCGCGGCTGACCTGGGAGTTTACCCGTTTGGGCGATTCGGCGTGTCCGAACGGCTGGGGGATGGACGACCTGATGGTTCTGGCCGAACGATGGATGGCGACAACACCGGCGGAAATCGGACAGGCGGATGGCAACGGTGACGGGGTCGTCAACCTGCCCGATCTGGGAATTCTATCCGAACACTGGAAGATGATCCGACTGCCCGATCCGGACTTATTGCTGCATTTGAAACTGGACGGGAATTACACAGATTCCGCCTCCGGTTATTCCGGAGTTGCGATTGGCATTCCGGTCCTGGTCGGGGCGGACCAGGCCAAAGAGGGCAGCGGGGCCGTAAAATTGCTCGGGAATGACGGGGTTGTGATCCCAGGATTCAAGGGAATTCCCGGGGCGGCGCCGCGGACCTGTGCGGCGTGGATCAAAACGACCTGCCAACAGTTCGATATTGTCGGATGGGGAGCGCATACTCCGACGAGTAATACATGGTTTTTTGGAACATCCAACGGGTTGCTGATGATTAACGGCGGGGGCCCGGGAAAAACCCGCGTCAATACCGGTCAGTGGATTCATGTGGCGGCGGTCGTTTCACATGGAACCAACGGCACCAGTGATCTTTCTCTCTATGTCAACGGGATTCGAGACTCCTTCCAGACATCGATCACGGGGATCAATACGGGAGTCGGCAATGATGTCGAAATCGGAAACTATTCCTTCCCCGGGAATTTGCCCATATTGATCGATGATGTTCGGATTTATTCCCGGGCGCTGACGGCGGATGAGATCGCGGGGTTGATGGAAACCTCGGCCGGAGTTTATGCGGGCCTGGATCAACTGGTCAACCTTCACGCCGATCCTCATGCCACACTGAAGGGACAGTTTCCCGGGGATTGGTTCGGCACCTCGGTGCAATGGGAACAGATCAGCGGGCCGGAGGGGGCCGTGATCGCCGATGCGACGGCATTGGTCACCACGGTTGAATTTGCGGCGGAAGGCAAATACGGTTTTCGGCTGACGGCGACCGATGGAACGATCACGGCCAGCGACGAGGTCTCCCTCATGGCTGCCAACGGCCTTATCGGGTATTGGCCTTTCGACCGAAGTCTGGCGGAATTTATGGGGAATTCCGCGACGGCGGTCGGGGATCCGGAGATTGTGGGCGCTGCGCAAGCGAAGGTGGGCAGCGGGGCTGTGGGGCTGGATGGGAACGATTCGGTTGTGATGGATGGTTTCCTGGGGATTACGGGGACGGCGGCGCGGACCTGTATGGCGTGGATCAAGACGACGGCGACCCTTGGGCCGATTGTGTATTGGGGCGACAAGAACACGATGGGTGGGATGTGGGATATGCGGATCAACTCGCTGGGGCAGTTGCGGGCACAGATGAACGGCTGCGGGATCAATGGCGTGTCGGCGGTGAATACGGGGCAGTGGGTACATGTGGCGGCGGTGCTGCCGGAGGGGGCCAGTTCGCCGGCGGATGTGCAACTGTATGTCAACGGGGTGCGGGAGACGGGGACGGTGACGGCCGGG
>PMBP01000190.1 GCA_003152975.1 Phycisphaerales bacterium
CGGCCGCAGCGGCCGAGCGAGCGCGACAGGCGGCGGCGGCAGCGGCGGGCCGGGGGGGCGGCGGCGCGCAACCGGCGCCGGAGGACAGCGTACAATTGGAGACCGACGACCGGACGAATCGGCTGTTCATCATCGGGACCGAGGAGAAGATCGCGATCGTCAACGAGATCATCGATTCTCTGGACATCCCGCAGAAGAGTATTCGGATGATCCAGGAATACAAAATCCAGTATATCGATACGACCGAGGTGGTCAACACCCTGTTTGAGCTGGGGGTGATCAAGAGCAAGCCGGCCTCGCAAACGCAGAGCAGCACGACCCAGACGCCGCGGCCGCGAACGCCGACGACGCCGGGGATGGCGCCGAATGTGGGGGGCGGCGGGGCGGCGGCGGTCTCGGACAACGAGCCGATGATCAGCATCCGGCAATCGACCAATTCGCTGCTGATCAACGCGACCGACGAGCAGCACGCCGACATCGCGCTGGTGATCGCGCAGATCGACACCGAGCAGAGCAACAAGCGGACGGTGCAGGAATACGAGATCCAGTTCGTGNNTCGTGGACACTGCGGAGATCGTGCAGACGCTGGAGGAGTTGGCGATCATCGCGCCGCGGCAGCAGCAAAGTTCGCGGAACAGTCAGCAATCGCCGTATTCGCGGCAGGGGACGGGGCAGCAGGGTTCGATGATGAATCCCAACATGCAGGGCGGGGTGGGGAACCAGCCGGTTCAGCAGCCGCAACCGACGGCGACGATGGCGCTGACGGGCGAGCCGACGACGGCGGAGGATATCGTGGCCGAACAGCCGCAGATCGCGATTCTGGAATCGACCAATTCGCTGCTGGTGAACGCCACGCCGCGGCAGCACGCGGCGATCGCGCTGATCATCGCGCATGTGGACCGGGAGCCGGAGACGACCTCGACGCCCTATGTGGTGTATCCGCTGGAAAACCAGGATCCGGAGGAGCTGGCGTCGGTGCTGGACGAACTGGTGAACGCGACAATCAAGGCCGAGACCCGGAAGAGCACGCCGAAGAGCACGACCGGCACGACGGGAACGACGACACCGGGGATGACCGGGGCGACGGGGGCCGAGAGCAAGATCCAGACCTCGGCGCGTCCGAGCGGGATGGGCGGACAGCGGAGCGAAAACGAGGTGACCATCGTTCCGGACAAGGCCTCCTATTCGCTGATCGTGTATGGCAACAAGAAGAACCAGCAGTGGATCTCGCAACTGATCAAGGCGCTGGACGAATATCGGCCGCAGGTGTTGCTGGATGTCACGCTGGTGGAGATCAGCAAGGACAACGAGTTCACCTTTGACTTGAATATGGTTTCCAAGTATCCCCGGATGACTCCGGGCGGAGACATGACGACTCTGACGGGGACTGGATTATCCGGGGTTATCCCGTTGGTCAAGCCGTTTCCATTTGGCACAACTCTCGAAGGCAGTGTAGCCAACGGATCGGGCACGGCGTTCTATGCCGATCAGCATATCCAGGCCCTGCTGAAACTGATGGACAAGAAGAGTTATGGGCGGGTGCTGGCACGGCCGTCGCTGCTGGTCAAGGACAACCAGGAAGGACAGATCAAGGCGGAAAAGACGATTTATGTCGGGGAGCAAAAGACCGTGACGACCACACCGACGGCAGGACTTCCGGTTCAGTCGACCGACATCCAGTTCAAGGATTACAAGTCGGGCATCACGCTGAAGATCACGCCGCATATCGCGACCAAGAACGTGCTGCAACTGAAGATCGAGCTGGACCGGACGGACTTCGACCCGGCGGACACCGGAACGACGACGATCGGAGGTCAGACGGTTCCCAAGCCCCTGAACACGGTCAGCAGCAATGTGGGGACGATGGCGGTGCTGCCGGACGGGGCGACGATCATCCTGGGCGGGATCGAGACGATGACCCAGACCAAGGGGGCGACGAAGATTCCGCTGCTGGGGGATATCCCGCTGATCGGGATTCTGTTCCGCGGCGTCGATGAGAGCGACAAGCAGAGCCGGCTGTATGTCTTTGTCAAGGGTAACATCGTCCGGCCGGGCGATGAATTGACGGGCGATTCGGATGTCGAGAAGATTTCGCGCAAGAAACGGGACGCCTTCGAGCGGGACGAGAAGATGTTCGAGGGGCTGGAGAGCATTCCGGGGATCAAGCCGGGCAAGATCGACCCGGAGAAGATCCTGGAAGACGACGAGTATATCCAGGGTCTGCGGGACCGGCTGGATCAGAAGAAAAAGACCAAGCCCAAAGAGCCAGTGAAGGTGGAAATCAAATTGGATTGATTATTGAATAGTGACTATTGACTATTCGGGAAGACGAAGGGGGATGTGAGAGATTTGAAATTGGATATTGGATATTTGATATTTGATATTGCAGAATTCGGAAGGTTTGGGCGATTGAGAATTGGATATAGGATTTAGGATATAGGTATTAGGAATATGGGTTCTCACTTTCGCGGGAAAGATGAAAATGGGCACATGCCATGTGCCCCTACGCGATGAAAACAGGGTGCCGGGCCACGAGTTGACAGCCATGCGTTGGATAGGTAGTGATCGATGAAGGATATATTGATACGAACGGCCAAGCGGACCGGCATCATTAATGCCGAGGCCCTTGGCGCGTACTTGGAGAAGAACACCGGGGACGGGCGGCGGATCGACGAGACGCTGCTGGAGTCGCCGGACTTTACGGAGGACGCGGTGCTGCGGCTGTTCGCCGAGGCGCTGGGGATGGAGTACTATCCGGACCTGCGGGCATCGGACGTGCCCAAGGAGTTCATCGACTCGGTTCCGGCGGCGTACGCGCAGCACCACTACCTGATCGGGATCCGGCCCAACGGGGACGCGGAGATGACGGTGGTGATGAGCAATCCGCTGAACACCGGGGTCATCGATAATATATCGAAGATGCTGGCGCAGCCGGTGCGGTCGGGGCTGAGCTCGCGGGCGGCGATCACGGCGGCGATCGACATCGCGTATGAGCAAAAGGACATGGTGATCGAGGAGGTGGCCGAGGAGCTGGATTCGCAGAACCTCGACCAGCTCGTGGACGAGGCGACGACCTCGGACGACCTGCTGGACGTGGTCAACCGGCCGCCGGTGATCCGGCTGGTAAACGACATTCTGTTTCGCGCGATGCAGATGCGGGCCAGCGACGTGCATGTCCACCCGTACGAGTCGAAGCTGCAGATCCGGTACCGGATCGACGGGCTGCTGTACGATTCGCTGACGCTGAACCGCAATGTGATTCCGCTGGTGATTTCGCGCATCAAGGTGATGGCGGGGATGGATATCGCCGAGCGGCGGATGCCGCAGGATGGGCGGTGCAGCGTGCGGCTGGGACAGCGGGAGATCGATTTGCGGGTGAGCACGGTGCCGACCAGCTACGGCGAGCGGGCGGTGCTGCGTATTCTGGACAAGAGCACGGGACTTTTGACGCTGGACCAGCTCGGATTGTGGAAGGAAGACCGCAAGATCTTCGAGAAGAACATCAACCGCACGCACGGCGTAATATTTGTGACGGGACCGACGGGCAGCGGCAAAAGCACGACGCTGTACGCGTGTTTGAACCAGATTGACGCGGTCCAGAAGAATGTCATGACGATCGAGGATCCGATCGAGTACCAGCTCGGCGGGATCAGCCAGATGCAGGTTTCGCCGAAGAAGGGCATGACCTTTATCAACGCGCTGCGGCATGTGTTGCGGCAGGATCCGGATGTGATCATGGTGGGCGAGGTCCGCGACGAGGAGACGGCGAACATGGCGATTCAGTCGTCGCTGACGGGGCATTTGGTATTCAGCACGCTGCACACCAACGACGCGGCGGGGGCGATTTCGCGATTGCTGGATTTCGGCGTGGAGCCGTACCTGGTCAGCTCGTCGCTGATCGCGGTGCTGGCGCAGCGGCTTGTGCGTCGGATCTGCCCGGACTGCAAGGGGCCCTATACGCCGACGGAACAGGAGCTGGAGGAGATGGAATATAAGCCCGTCGAGGGCGACGCCTTTTTCAGCGGGCCGGGCTGCGACAAGTGCTTCGGGACGGGCTATCGCGGGCGGATCGGGATTTATGAGCTGATGGTGATCACGGAGGATATCCGCGAGATGGTGTATCTGAAGGAGACGGCCGGAGCGATCAAGAAGAAGGCCCTGGCCCGCGGGATGCATACGCTGCGGATGGACGGGACGCGGAAAGCGGCGGGCGGCGTGACGACGGTGGCGGAAGTGCTGAGGGTAACCCAGTCGGATACGATGTGAGATTAAAATTTTCAATTTTCAAATTTCAATTTGGGACAACGAACAGTTTTCCACGATTGAGAAGTGGATCGCGGGTTAGATGATTTCGATCGTGATCGAGATCCATGAATAAATCCGAGTTACAGGAACGAACAAAACGATTCGCCCATCGATGCGTCAAGGCGGGATTGGCGTTGCTGGGCGACTCTCTGGGCCGACAAATTGGTCGTCAATTGATCCGATCTTCGACTTCGGTTGCGGCCAACTATAGGTCCGCATGTATTTCGCAGAGAAAGGCGGCGTTTCTTTCCAAGATCGGGATCGTTGTCGAAGAAGCGGATGAGACCTCGTTTTGGATCGAGTTTTTGATGGAAGAGGGACTGTTGTCCGAGCGGCTCGATCAGGAATTGTTGCGAGAAGCCCGGGAATTGGTGTCGATCTTTGTCGCCACACAAAAAACGCTGCGGAAAAACCTAAAGAACGACGCATCTGCAGGCAAGGCGACCAAGCGAACATTGAAAATCGAAAATTGAAATTTGAACATTGAACTATGCCCAGGTTTGCGTACAGTGCGATCGATATCAACCGCAAGTCGGCGTCGGGGACGCTGACGGCGGAGAACCCGTTTGCCGCGCGCAAGCAGCTTCGGGGCAAGGGGTTGCACCCGACCTCGATCCGGGAGGTCGCCGTCGATGAGCATTCGGGTCTGTTTTCGCGGGCGATCAGCCGGAACCGCAAGGGGCTGGCGTCGGATTTCACGCGACAGTTGGCGACGATGCTCAACGCGGGGATCAAGCTGACCGACGCCTTGACGGTGCTGGTGCAGCAGCAGCCGGACCCGCGGTTCAAGAATGCGCTCAGCGATATTCGCGACCGGGTGGTCACCGGCGAGTCGTTCGCCGACGCGATGGCCGAGTACGGGGACTTTTTCGACATCATCTTCATCAGTATGATCCGGGTGGGCGAGGTGACCGGGACGCTGGGGGCGAGTCTGGAGACGATGGCCGGCTTCATCGACAAGCGGCGACGGGTGGAGTCGAAGATGACCACGGCGATGATTTACCCGTGCGTGCTGATTCTGGGGTGCATGGCCGTGGTGATATTCATGTCCATCTATGTGATCCCGAAGATCGCCGAGCAGATCGAAAAGACGGGCCAGCAGCTTCCGTGGATCACGCGGGCACTGGTGGCGTCGGGCCGGATCCTGGCCAGCCCGTGGATCCTGGTGATCCTGGCGGGGCTGGCCGGCCTGGTCTGGCTGCTTCAGCGGATGCTGCGGACGCCCCGCGGGGCCCACCTTCGGGACCGTGTGCTGCTGTCGCTGCCGGTATTCGGTCCGCTGATCAAGCAGCGGATCGTGGCGCGGTTCACCTCGACGCTGTCCACGCTGCTGCGGTCGGGGATGAGCATGGCCGACTCGCTGAAGGTGGTGGCGGAGGTGACGGGCAACACGATCATGAATCGCGCGGTGCGGCAGGCGCGGGAGCGGATTTTGTCGGGGGCGGACATCGCCACACCGCTGCGGGACAGCGGGGTGATCGACCCGACGATCGCGCACATGGTGACGGTGGGGGAAAAGAGCGGCGAGCTGGAAAAGATGCTGCGGAACATCAGCGACACGCTGGAGTCGCAGTCGGATATCGTGATCGAGCGGCTGAGCGCCGCGATGGAGCCGTGCATCATCGTGGTGCTGGCGATCATCATCGGGACGATCACCTACGCGGCACTGATGCCGCTGATCAAGTTCTCGGCCGGACAAATGTAAACCTTATGAATCAAGGGGACGGATATGAATCGCAAAAATAGATCGGCGTTTACGCTTGTTGAAATCATGGCGGTGGTCATTATCATCGGGCTGCTGGCGGCGGTGGCGGCCAGCAACTTCATGGGCCAGACGGACAAGGCCCGGGTCAAGACTACGCAGGCGACGCTGAAGGTCCTGCACGAGCAGGTGATGATGTTCAAGCTGGACACCGGGCGGTTTCCGACCGAGGAAGAGGGGCTCAAGGCCCTGGTGGAGAAACCCTCGGATGTCGAGAACTGGGATCCGTCGGGGTACCTGCAGTCCACGAAGGTGCCCAAGGACGCCTGGGGCAACGAGTATGTGTATCAACTGAACCCCGAGAGCGGCAAGCCCTTCGTAATCATCAGCTACGGCGCCGACCGGCAGGAGGGGGGCGAGGGGAACGATGCGGATCTGCTCAGCACCAACGCTGAATAGGTCCGGGCCGGCCTTGGCTGGGCGGAGATCGGGGCCGGTCCCTGCGCGGGGCCTGGTGCTGATGGAGCTGTTGATCGTGATCGCGATCCTGTCGATGATGGTGGCGCTGGCGTCGCTGGCCTTTACGCCGCGGATGCTGTTCAGCAACACCGAACGGAGCGCCCAGCAGTTCATGCGGGCACTGAAGATGGCCCTGAACGCCTCGGCCGAAAGCGACCAGCGGTATGCGGTGGTGCTGGATTTTGATGAGCAGATGTACGCGCTGATGCCGTATGCGACGCTGGACAAAGACCAGATCCTCGCCGAGCAGCCGGTGTTGATGACGGGTAAGTTTCATGAGGATTTTCAACTCAGTTATGTCCGCTTTGATGACGCCCAGGACACCCGCAACTGGGACGTTTCGCAGGCCAGCTATTTTCGGGTGTGGCTGATGGCCGGGCACGGCGGGTGGCAGAACGGGGCCAAGATCGTGGTGCTGGACCGCGAGGGAAACCCCTACACGATCATCACCAACCGGTTCAGCAAGGTCATCACGCTGCTGCCGGGGGACATGGATATTCTGGAGCCCGTCGAGAATGTTTTGTTTTAGTATAACCCGGCGATTCAGCGGTTTTACACTCATCGAGGTGGTGACGGCGTTGCTGATCCTGGGGACGATCTGCGCGACGGTGCTGACGGTGATGAATCAGGCGATCACGACGGCGATCGATCTGCGGAAACGGACGCAGGCGTTCGAGGCGGCCCGGGAGAACATGGAAAACCTGCTATGCCTGATGACGGTGTCGGACACATCGGACTTCGGGACCGACCCGCTGCACCCGGACATCGAATGGGAGACGACGGTGGAGCCCTTTACAGAGCCGGCGACCAACAAGATGTGGATCCAGGCGGTGTGTACGGCCTCTTATCCGGACAGCGCCGGCGACATTCAGAAGGTGACGCTGACCCACTGGCTGACGGGGCTGTCCGACAAGCAGATGCAGCAGATTCTCGACCAGCAGAAACGCGAGGGTAAGTACCTGGACCTGCTCAGCGACAGCGACAAGACCCGGACCGAACAGTCGGCTATCCGGCGGTATCTTCAGGAAAAGGGAATCGAGCCGAAGGCCTACAACAAAGTTCTGGCCGACCAGGCACGACTGACGAAACAGTGGATAAAAGAGTACAAAGACGATCCGGATACGCTCCAGGGGCTGATGGATTCGGTCCGGCAGACGGAGTACGAGTGGCTGGATACGATCGGGTTCAACTGGGACGATTTTGGTCAATGGCGGCAGGAGAATCCCGATCCGGCGAGAACGACGGGCTCGACCGGAGATTCGAAGAACGGCAAGGGTGACAATCCGAAGGACAAAACCAAGGATTCGGCGGGAGGGACGCCGACCGTGCCGAGTTCGGGCGACACCTCGGATTTCGACAAAGCNNCGCGATCCAATCCCACCAATAGCCGGCGAAGTCCGGCGGGTTTTACGCTGATCGAGACGCTGACGGTGCTGACGATCACGGCGATGATCATGATCGCGACGATGAGCGTGTATTCGAATGTGCGGCGGAATGTCAAGGCGATCGACGGGAACCTGGACCAGGGGGAGTTGCCGCGGGAGATCCTCCAGCGGATGGCCGAGGACCTGGACCGGCTGGCCCGGCCGGGATTCGACACCTCGGTTATCGTCCGCAACAAACTCAAGAACGGCTACAATATATCGCAATTGATCATCGAGAACCGGTTTTTTGGCGACGCGGCACCCAACACGCCGCAGGTCGCCGAGCGGATCACCTGGCAGAGCGACTTTGACCCTTATACCAGCACGCTGATCCTGTACCGGGCGCACAGCGGGATTCGTCTGGAAGACGGGCTGATCGATCGCGACCAGCTTGACAAACAGGAAAAGGGCATCGAGCAGTTTGTCCCGCTGGCGACGGGGATCACGCATTTCGAACTGCTGATCCCCAGCGGAGAGGTGCTGGTCCGGGAGTGGGGACAGCCCGAGTTGCCCAAGGCGATCCGGGTTTTGTTGTCGTTTGGGGCGCCGGTGCAGACTGAGACGGGTGACTGGATCATCCCGGAACAGGACCTGTTTGTGCGGACGATCGCAATCAATCGGACTCGGACAATCAGTTACCAGTTTGTCAAGAAAAATTTCGACCTGAGCGATCTTGACTCCGCCGACCCCAACGAAGCGGCTGCGGATGCAGGGAATGGATCGACGGAGAAGCCCCCGACGGATTCGCCGAAGGCCGACCCCTCGAAACCGACTCCGAAAGACAAACCAACCGGGCCGACCCAACCCTCGGGCGGCAATCCGCCCCCCAAAGACACCCGGCCGAAATTGCCCGGACGGAGCCGATGACGCCGACGCGGGTACCCATCCCGTTTGGAAGTTCGCAACCCGCCCGGCGGAAGGGACTGGCGTTGTTTTTGACGCTGGTGGCGCTGGTGGTGTTGTCGGGACTGGTCTATGGGCTGGTGTCGCGGATCTCGCTGGTGCGGCATCGCCAGCAGTATATGGTCGATTACCAGAATGCTCGCTATGCCTGCGATTCGGGGATGAAGTACGCGATGAACTCCCTCAGCGCGATTCAACCGCGTCTGATTACCCGCAAGGATGAACCGGACTTTTCGGATTTATTTATCAAGGATAAGGCCGAGTACGATCGGTACCTGGCCGACTGGGCGCTCTATAAGGCGCAACTGGAGATGCAGAAGGCGGCCGAGGAGGGGACCGACGACCCGGCCAAGTCGGCCTCGAGCGGACTGGGCAAAGATTTGTTCAAGGGACTGACGAACCTGATCAAGACGGGAAGCTCGACGAAGGATTCCAATTCCCTGGCCTCGGGCGCCGGGGCCGAATCGGCGAACCCGGCGTCGTTGGCGGATCCGAATTCGATTAAGATTCCGGGCCCGTACGGGCCGGAGTGGCCGCTGATCGCCGAACCGACCGAATTTGAACTGGGCGACGCGAAGATTCTCATCGAGATCGCCGACGAAAACGCCAAGCTGCCGCTGGTGTGGTCGTTTACCGAAAATTCGGAGGTACGACGGGCGGCGGGCGACTCGACGGACCTGTTCTGCGAGTGGATGCAGATGAGCCGCGAGCAGATCAAGGACCTGCGCCAGCGGCTGGAGGTCATCGCGGGTAAGAAGGCCTTTTCGCTCAAGCCCAAGGCGGTGACGGTGACGGTTCCGGCGCCAGCGCCGCGGGTCAGCCGGACGGTCAGCCGGACGCCCGCCCCGGCCGAGGGTCAGGGCTCCAAGAGCGCCGAGAGCCGCACTCCGACGACGATTGACATTCACCAGCAGCGGGCCCCGATCGCCAACAGCAGCGATTTTGTGCGATTGCTGACCAGCTCGCTGATCGACCTAGAGTCGCTGGCCCAGCCGCTGCCGAACACCGGCAAGCGCTACGAGGCGCCGATCAAGTACCTGGGGCTGTGGGGCGCCACGCAGGTCAATATCAACTCCGCGCCGCGGCAGGTGCTGGAGGCGGCGTTTATGTTCGGGGGCAACTATGTGGAAATCGCCGACGGGATCATCAAGCAGCGGCGCGAGAAGCCATTCAAGGACACCGACGAACT
Organism: Phycisphaerales bacterium; assembly: GCA_003152975.1. GTDB lineage: Bacteria > Planctomycetota > Phycisphaerae > Sedimentisphaerales > Anaerohalosphaeraceae > FEN-1350. The sequence continues at coordinate 10,043 of PMBP01000190.1, forward strand.
GCAGGACAAGCTGTATACCTACGGGGAGTCGATCCGCAAGGCGCTGCCGTACATCACGACGACGAGCACCTGCCTGACGATCCGGGTGACGGCGCGGTGCGGGGCGGCGACGGCATCGTCGATGGCGTCGGTGCTGAAGACCGACAAGGCGATCCAGACGATCTCGATGGTGGACATACGGTGAAGATTTTCAATTTTCGATTTTCAATTTGGAATTATGGTCGGAATCCAGAAAACGCAAAGGCGTAGGATTGAAGAAAATGGAAATTCCACTTTGGCGGTAAACGCAGAGAATTTCGCGGGAATCATAGGAGAGTAAGCGTGGAACAACAGAGTCGACTGGGCATTTACTGGAGCCGGCAATCGGTAACGGTGGCGTCGCTGGCCAGCCGGGGACCGCACCCGACGGTGACGGAGGCGTTTACGGTGCGGGCCGAGGCGGACCAGCCGCCGGCGGCGATGGCGCAGGCCGTGATGGACGCGGTTCGGCAGCGGGGGATTCCGACGGCGGACTGCTTTGTGGCGGTGGATGCGGCGTTTTATACGCAGCACGGCCTCCACACGGCCTTTACGGAGTATCGGCAGATCGCCAACACGATCAAGTTCGACACCGAAGAGGCCATCGCGACGGATGCGACGAACCTGGCGATTACCTTTTCGGTCACGGACACCGACGCCAACGGATCGTCGGTGGCGGTCTATACCAGCGATCGGGCGGGGATGCTGGAGATCGTCAACGCGATCCTGTCGGCCGGATTCGACCCGGAAACGATCGAGCCGGACATCCTGTGCCTGGCGCGGTTTTTCCAGCAGTGCTTCGTGACGCCCGGGACAATGCGGCCGTTGTTTGTCGTGTTCGGGGAGAAGACCTGCTACATCCTGAGCTTTACCGACGCGGGCCACGCGCGGGTCCGCAGTTTTGTTCTGTCGGCCAGCGCCACCAAGACGCAGACGCTGTCGCGGGAGATTCCGCTGACGATCGCGGCGATGAACACGGGAACGGCCTTCACGGGGATTTTCATCGCCGGTTCGACCGAGGGGCTGGAGCCGGCGGCGCTGGCCGAGCGGATCGGCATGGCGGTGGAGATTGTCGATGGGGTCAAGCTGACGGGGGTCGGATCGTCGATGCTGAGCGACGGAACCGGGCCGGCGGCGTATCTGGCGGCGTATGCGGCGGCGCTGTCGCCAACACGGACCCGGCGGGCGGATTTCCGGGCGGACACGATTCCCTACCAGGGACGGCGCAAGGTACTGGAGAAGGCGCTGCGAACGGTGTGCGTGTCGGCGGCGGTGATCCTGCTGGCGATCGGGCTGAACCTGCAGGTACAGGTATCGCGGCACAACCGGGCGGTCAAGGACCTGAAGGCCAAGCTGCTGGAAGATTATGCCCCGGTGATGAACAGTACCGCTTTGCCGACCAACCAATCGATCTCCAAGCAATTAGGGCGGACGCTGTTGACATTGGAGAAGGCGGCCAAGGGAATGGGATCGGGAGACGAGAACTCGGTGGTGTCGCGGTTGACCTTTGTTTTGGAGGGGCTCAATGCCGCGATGCAAGTGGCCGAGGGAAAGTCGGCCAACAAGATCGGGCTGGAGATCGACCGGATCGAGATCTTCAGCAAGAGTGTGACATTGAAGGGCACGACGGCGGGGCGCAAGGAGACGCTGGCCATGACGGAGGCGTTCAAGGCGGGCGGCAAGCTGAACCCCACGCATTCGCAGCTCAAGGAAGCGGGCAACCGGGACGGATTCCAGATCGGCCTGGAAATCCCGCAACAGGTCAAACCCAAGCCGGCCGCAAAACCGCAGGAGGCCAAGAAATGAACCGCGACTGGATGAAGAGCCGGAACCTCTATTTTCTCGCCGTACCAGCCGTATTAGGGTTGTGGATTCTGTATGTGGGGCTGGTCAGTGAGCCCGCAGCGGCCAAAAAGCAGACGGATTTCGAGACCGAGTACAAAATGTCCCAGGCGGCGCTGCTGAGCATCATTCAGTTCGATCCCGAACGGCTGAACAAAAAGGACAGGAAGGGGCTGGGAACCGATTTTGACTACTCGACGGCGATTGACCGGCTGGCGCGGGAGTTTTCGATCGCGGCCAACCAGTACGAGATTTCCAGCAAGAAGGCCGCGCCCAAAGAGGGCAAGATGGTCCAGACGGCAGATATCAAGATCAAGAATGTTGACATAGTCAAGCTGACGGGATTTTTGTCGCGGCTGCTGACGCTGTGGCCGGACCTGGAGTGCACGGAGTTGACGCTGACCCGGGCGAAAGGGGCCAAGGATTCGTGGGAGACCAGTTTCAAGCTGACCTACTATTTTTAACCGCCGGCAGGTTTTCACCGAGAGAGGCGAAATCATTTTCGATTTTCGATTTGGATTTTCAAATTCGGGGCGACGGCCTATAATGGCCGCTCCAACAATAACCCGAATGGAACAGGATACGGCATGGCATGGACTGTAAACGGCGAGGCGATTGACGAAGCGGCGGTGCGGGAGGAGATGGAAAAGCTGCGGCCGCGGTACGAGCAGGTGTTTGCGGATATGCCGGTCGAGGCGCGGGAGGCGCAACTGGCGGAGTGGTCGCGGGAGAATCTGACGGAGGGGGTCCTGTTGATGCAGGCGGCGCGGCGGGAATTCCAATCCACGCCGCCGGAGGCGATCGAGGATGCGTGGAAGCACTTCGTCGGGCAGGCGGGGGGGATGGCGGGGTGCCTGCAGCGGATGGGATTGTCGCCCGGGCAGGAAGCGACGGCGCGGGGACAGTTTGTCGATCGCCTGCAGGTGGAGCGGCTGACTCAGCGGATCTGTGCGGCGATACCGGCGCCTTCGGACAAGGATATCCTGCGGCACTTCGAGAAACACCGCGAACGGTACACGATCCCGGAGATGGTTCGGGCGCGACATATCGTCAAACATCCAAAAGCCGAGAGCGATGTGGGTTCAATCCGCGCCCAGATGCAAGCGATTTGCGACGAACTGGCCGGCGGGAAGGCGGACTTTGCCCAGATGGCGGAGACACATTCGGATTGCCCGGACAACGGGGGCGAGCTGGGATTTTTCCCGCGGGGGCAGATGGTTCCGGAGTTTGAGGAGGTGGTTTTCGCGCTTCGGCCGGACGCGATCAGCGGGGTGTTCGAGACGCGGTTCGGCCTTCACATCGCCCAGGTGACCGAGCGGCGGGAGGCGGTGCCGTGTTCGCTGTCGCAGGTCCGCGAGGCGATCATCCGCGAACTGCAGGAGCAGACCCGGCAGAAGGCGCTGGAGAAATTCATCGACGGCGAGAAGTCGAAAGCGGTTATTGAAGAACGATAATCGCATAAATAATCAAGGACGACGATATGGATATCTTTGAGATTCAAGGGCCCGTTCGGCTCAATGGGACGATCAAGGTCAGCGGATCCAAGAATGCGGCGCTGCCGATTCTGGCCGGGGCGATCCTGGGGGCGGGGGAGTCGGTGATCCAGGGGGTTCCGAACCTTGCGGATATTTCGGTACTCAAGGACCTGTTGATCAGTTTGGGGGCCAAGGCCGAGCGGCGGGGCGCCGATTACTATCTGGATACGACGACGATCGACAATCCCGTGGGGCATTACGACATCGTGCGGAAGATGCGGGCGAGCATCTGCATCCTCGGACCGCTGCTGGCCCGGTGCGGCAGGGTCGAGGTCTCGATGCCCGGCGGCTGCGCGATCGGAGACCGGCCCGTGGACATCCACCTCCGCGGCCTTCGCGCACTGGGCGCACACATCCATCTGAAGAGCGGCTACATCGTGGCCGAGGCGCCCAAGGGACTCATCGGCGGAGAGATCTTCCTGGGCGGCCCGTTCGGGTCCACCGTGCTGGGGACCGCCAACGTCATGATGGCCGCGACCCTGGCCAAGGGACGCACGGTCATCGAATCCGCGGCCTGCGAGCCTGAGGTCTCGGACCTGGCCCGCTGCCTTAACAGCATGGGCGCCAAGATCAGCGGCATCGGCTCTCCACACCTGGTCATCGAAGGCGTGGACCATCTGCGGCCCATGCGCCACGCCATGATCCCCGACCGTATCGAGGCAGGGACCTTCATGTGCGCAGCGGCGGTCACGGGCGGGCGGCTGACGATCCACAACTGCCAGATGGAACACCTCATGGCGGTCGTGGACAAGCTCCGCGAGATCGGCGCCACGGTCGAGGCCCACGGCGACGGGTGCACGGTGGCCATGGAAGGGGCCATCCGGCCCGCGGACATCACCACGCTGCCCTATCCCGGATTCCCCACGGATCTGCAGGCCCAGTTCATGGTCCTGCTGGCCCTGGCGGAGGGCAACAGCCTGGTCGTCGAGAAGATCTTCCCGGACCGCTTCATGCACGTGGCAGAGCTGAACCGAATGGCCGCCAACCTCCGCAAGGAAGGCCCGGCCGTCCTGGTCGGTGGCGTGCACAGGCTCATCGCAGCGCCCGTCATGGCCTCCGACCTCCGCGCCAGCGCCGCATTAGTTCTGGCCGCCCTGGTCGCCAAGGGCACCACAAGAATCGACCGCGTCTACCACATCGACCNNATTGACCGCGGTTATGAGAAGATCGAAGAGAAACTGAACTCTGTGGGCGCACAGATCGTGCGAGAGAACCCCACGGCGAAGACAGTATCCAAAGAAGGAGAACTGGCATGATCAACGGATTCAGGGCCATGGCCGTGGCCTGCCTCTGCATAACGGCTGCCGCATATGCGGACCAGGTGGTGTTCAAGAACGGCGATCGGCTGACGGGCAAGATCGAGGGTGCTGCAGACGGCAAGCTCACGATCCAGTCGCAGGTGGCCGG
>PMBP01000201.1 GCA_003152975.1 Phycisphaerales bacterium
TCTGGATATGTCCGATGAGAAAAACAAGAGCGTTAAGGACCTCAAGCCCTCGGATGCCGATACGGGCCTCAGTTGGATCAAGACGGTCGGCAAGGGCCGGATGTTTTACGGATCTCTGGGCCACAATAACGGGATTACCTGGAACCCGATGGTTCTGCAGCATTACCTCGACGGCATCCAGTGGGCAATGGGCGACATCCAGGCCGACGCCACGCCGATTCCCGCCCCCAAAGCGGCGGCCGGTGACGCGAAGGCGACCGGGACTTCGAAGTAATCTCACCCGTCCGAGTCAAGAATTTATTCGCATCAAGGAGATTGTTGCATGAAACGATGGTGTCACGCGGGCTGGTTGGCCGGTATCGTTCTGTCTCTGTCGGCGGTGACGGTCGTCGCCCAGGTTGATCCGTTGGGTGACAAGGGCAAACAGATTGATGATTTGCTTACGGTTATCGCCAAATACGAATTCGGCCAAAGCCGCGAGAGCCAGACCCAACTGACCGACTTAATGCGGGGCCTCCCGGGTGATGCGGTCAAAGCGGTCGAAAAAAAGTTTTTGGCGTTTTTGAAATCCGGCGCAACCGGTCCCGGCAAGCAGTTCATCTGTCGTCAACTCAGCCTGATCGGGTCGGAGGAATCCGCCGAGACTCTGGCCGCGATGCTCAGCGACCCCCAGACGGCGGATATGGCGCGATTCGCGCTGGAGCGGATACCCGGTGCGGCCGTGGATGAGGCCCTTCGCAAGAGTTTGGACAAGGCCGCCGGCGCCGCCAAGATCGGGATCATCAGTACCCTGGGCCTGCGGGCCGACAAGGCCAGCGTGCCGGTCCTGCAAAAGCTGGTTTATAATTCCAGTGCCGATGTCGCTTCGGCGGCGGTGACGGCCCTGGGCCAGATCGCTGATTCCGCGGCGACGGCGGCCCTGAGCGAGGCCAAGACCAAAACCACCGGCGAGTTGCAGATGCTGGTGCTGGATTCGTATCTGAGTTGTGCCGATCGCCTCGATCAAGCCGGAAAGGCCGACGAGGCCGCGAAAATTTATCGCGAGATTTATGAAGCGAAGGTTCCCGGCGTGATCCGCGTGGCCGCATTTCGCGGGATGGTGTTTTGTTCCAAGGATCAGGCCGGCAAGATCATCGTCGATGTGATCCAGAAGGGCGACCCGGAGCTGAAGTCCGTGGCGTTCGTGCTGGTCAACGAAATCCAGAAACCCGAAGAGATCGCTCTGGTTGCGGCCGAAATGCCCAAGCTGCCCCCGGCTTCTCAGGTTCAGTTGATTACCGCCCTGGCCAACCGCGGCCATGAAGCGGCACGGGCGGCTGTTATGGGGGCCGTCAAAAGCCCCAGCGAAGAAGTCCGGGTCGCGGCGTTTAAGGCCTTGGCCAAGCTGGGCAATGCCGATTGCGTGATGCCGCTGGCGACGGCCGCCGGTTCGGCCCGCGGTGTCGAACGGGACGCCGCCCGGGAAACACTCTATACCCTCCGGGATCCGCAGGCCGACAAGACAATTCTCGACGCTATCGCCAAAGCCGATCCGGCGGCGAAGGTTGAACTGATCCGCAGTATCGGCGAGCGAAATATTCGTAGCGCTGATTCCGTCCTGTTGGCTTCGGCGGCGGATACCGATCGCAAGGTTCGGCTGGAGGCCTTCAAGGTCATGCAGTCGGCCGCCGACGAAAGCCAGTTGCCCGCGATGCTCGACCTGCTGGTCAAGGTACAGACGGATACCGAGCGGGTCGAGGCCGAAAAAGCCGTGGCCGCGGTTTGCCGGCGGGGGGGCGACGCCACACAGTATGTGGATACCCTCATCGCAAAAATGGCCTCTGCCCCAACGGCCGGAAAAGCATCATTGTTGACCTTGTTGGGCCAGATCGGAGGCGAGAAGGCCTATTCGGCCCTTTCGACAGCGGTCAGCGAGGCCGATGAAACGATCCGCGATGCGGCGATTCGCGCGTTGGCGGAATTCCCGGACAGCCGCCCGACCGAGGCCTTGCTGGTCCTGTCGCAGAATGCGACCAAGCCCGCCAACAAAATCATCGGACTGCGCGGCTATGTCCGGATGATCGGCCTGACGCAGGCGGCCACTGAAGATCTGGTGGCCATGTGCGAAAAGGCGATGGCTTTGGCGACCCGCGTCGAGGAAAAACGGATGGTGTTGTCTGCGGCCGCAAAAATTCCCGATGAAAAGGCCGTTGTATTCGTGTCCAAGGCCGCCGCTGACACGCAGCTTACCGCCGAGGCCAAAGCCGCCCAGACCGAGCTTGACCGGCTGCTCAAGTCAGTGACCCTCGTGACCGATTCGGCGATCCTGGCGGCCAAGACGGCCAGGATTACCGGCATGGGCGCCATGTACGAACCGGCCAAGGATTGCATCGCCAACTGGCAGGACGAAAAAACCGTTGCCGCCTGGGATGTGGTCGTCAAGCAGGCCGGGTTGTTTGAGGTCGAGGTTCTCCAGTCGATGGCGGGCTCGCCCGGCAGCGAATACAAACTCATCCTCGGCAAGCAGGAATTGGCCGGCCAGGTCAAGGAAACCGGCGACTGGACGAAGTTCGAAGCCGTTAAACTCGGCACGGTGTCGGTGGATCGGCCGGGTGTGTATTCGATCGTCTTTCAGCCGGTCAAGAAACCCGGTGAGTTCGTCGTGAACCTCAAGGGAATATCGCTTCGCCGAATCTCGAAGTAACTAAACACGGAGGATCTGATATGAAACGCAAACAGGTCATCATTCTTTCGGCTTTATTTCTGCTTACGGGCCTTGTCAGCCGACTTGTCGCACAAGATGTCGATCCCTTCATGGGCGACTGGGAAGGCATCCGTAAAACCGATAATGGGGCCACAGGCGATCTTGTGCTCCAGGTAATTGCTCTCGGAAATAACCAATATCGGATGCGGGCCCTGGAATCCTTTGATCGGCCGCAGGATCCCGTGGCCGTCATGGACGCAGTGCTCGACGGGCAAGTCATCCGCTTCAAGAGCGCCGAGGGCGGTACGGAGTGGTCCGGCGAGGGTGAAGGAATCCTCAAGGATGGAAAACTGGAAGGCAAGTACAAGGGAAGCGACAACGGAACATTCTCCGTCAAGCGGGTTGTTCGGCTGTCTCCGACGCTCGAGGCCAAGCCGCCCAAGGGGGCGATCGTCCTGTTCGACGGCACGAATCTCGACGCCTGGCAGAAGATCGGCGGCGTTTCCGGAGTGGTGAATCTGGCGACGCTGGTGGGCGGGGATAACGCGGCGGCCTACCTGCGAACCCGTTTGCGGTCGGAAGGCGAGCAGAAGGCGGTCCTGGAAATCGGCAGCGATGACGGCGTCAAAGTCTGGCTCAACGACAAAGTCGTGCATGCCAATAACGCCAGCCGGGGCGTTACGCCCGGTCAGGACAAAGTTGCCGTGACCTTCAACGACGGCTGGAACAATTTGCTGGTCAAAGTAACCAACGGCGGCGGGGACTGGGGCGTCTGTGTTCGCGTCGCCGACGCCCAGGGCAAACTCATGTCGGGCATGTTCGAGTCGGCCGGGCGCGAGAATCCGGAGGGGACCCGCGAGGGATTCGAGAAGAACGACGGATTTTTGACCCGTTGGCGCCTTGCCGGTCCATTCCGGATGGACGGTAAGGACGGTTCGGCCCTGTTCGATGTTTCATTCGATCCGGAAAAGCAGGGAACCCAGGTCGAGTGGAAACGGATTGCTTTGGAGGCCGACAGCAAGGCCGCTCCCTGGAAACTGGTCGATGGAGCTATGGAAGTCCGCGGCGGCAACATTCAGACCAAGAAGCAGTTCAAGGATTTCACGATGCATCTGGAGTTTCGTACGCCGTTTATGCCCGCCGCTCGCGGACAGGGTCGCGGTAACAGCGGCGTCTATCTGCAGGACCGCTACGAGATCCAGGTCCTGGATAGTTACGGCCTCGAGGGCCTCGACAACGAATGCGGCGGCATCTACCAGATTGCTCGCCCGCTGGTCAACATGTGTGCCCCGCCCCTGCAATGGCAGACTTATGATATCGAATTTACGGCCGCGCGGTTTGACGCCGATGGGAAGAAAGTCCGCAACGCCGTCTTGACCGCCCGGCACAACAGCGTTACAATCCACGACAATCTGGAAATCCCCGGTCTGACCGGCGGGGCGCTGCGCGGCGACGACAAAGAGCCGGGTGGAATCTACCTGCAGGACCACGGCAATCCCGTGCAATACCGCAATATCTGGATCGTGGAAAAGCCGCTGGAAGCTGCGAAGTAAACCGTTGACGATAGTCTATTGAAGGCCGAATAATATCGCATAAATAAACCTGTAATGCAAGGAAATATAACAACGATGAGTCAGAATCAGTCGCAATCGAGAGGGATTTCTCGCCGTCGATTCCTGGCCGGTGTCTCGGCCGCAGCGGCATTTACCCTCGTCCCGCGATATGTCCTGGCCGCATCGGGCGATAAAGCTCCAAGCGACAAGTTGAATATCGCCGGTATCGGTATCGGCGGCATGGGCAAGAACAATGTCAACGCCTGCGACAGCGAGAATATCACGGGCCTGTGCGATGTGGACTGGGATTACGCCAAGGAAGTTTTCCAGAAGTACCCAAAAGCCAAAAAGTGGAAAGACTACCGCAGGATGCTCGAAGAGCAGAAGGATTTCGATGCGGTGATCATCGCCACGCCGGACCATGCTCACGCCGTGATCGCCATGGATGCGATGCGCCGCGGCAAGCATGTCTATGTCCAGAAACCGCTCGCGCACTCGGTCAAGGAGGTCCGCCTGATGACCGAGGCCGCGCGGAAGTACAAGGTCGTGACGCAGATGGGCAATCAGGGCCACTCCGGCGAAGGTACACGGTTGATCCGCGAATGGATTCTTGATGGCGCGATCGG
>PMBP01000314.1 GCA_003152975.1 Phycisphaerales bacterium
GCTACAATGTTCCCATGTCCAGTTCCAGCAAACGCTACGACCGCAAGGTCTATCAAAATATGACCTTCAGCAATGTCAAGGTGCCCAAGGGAACCCATGCCCTTTTCAAGAACTGTACCTTCCAGAATGTCCTGTTCATCGAGGCCAACGCCACCTATTCGGACAGCGCCACCGCCACCAACAACACCCGTTTCGATAACTGTACCTTCAATGGAGCGATCGTCACGGATGTGCCCACCACCAGCAACACCAACAGCACCTGGTGGATGCGCAACGCCATGACTTTTACCGGCACGGCAACCTTCAATAACCAGTCGCAATTCCGCGAGACGACGATCTTGGCCCCCAACTTCAATGTCAACCTCGGGAATACCGGCTCCTTCGAGTCCGGCAGTACAAACACGCTGACCGGGGCCGTCGTCGGCGGCATCGTGGATGTCCGTGGGAATGCCCGCGTCTACGGTACGATCATCTCCATGTTCGACACCTCCACCTATAGCAGCGGGTATATCACCAACATCGGCGCGGCCAACGACGGCGGAAGCGAAAGCATCGGCTACAGCGGCGGCGTAATCGAGGTCACGCCCGACGCCGAACGCCTGTTGCCCAGCGGAATCACGACGCCCGTGATAATCTCGCCCGTGAACAACACCTACAGTGAATTGTGCAGTTGAACGCGATCTATCGGATTCTATTCCTTTTCCTTATAAGGAGAAAACCCATGAAAACGTACCTGATGATGCTCATGCTTGTGCTCTTTATCGGAGCGCCCGTGGTCTTGGCTGCGGATCCCGAACCCACGGAACCCACGGAGTTCACGGTTCTGGCCGCGGCCGATCCCGACCCCGCCGAACCCACGGAATTCACGATGCTGGCTGACGATGAGGGTGGTTCTGCCGAACCCACGGAGAACACCATTGGCTGACAATGAGGTTGTTCTGCCGAAACCACGGAGCAACGACTCCGGGTTGTAAACGAAAGCCGTCCGGACCTTACCAATCCGGACGGCTTGTGCTTTTGTACGGAACTCCGGCAAGGAATAAACGACGCTACCGGTTTCCTTTAATAATCCTATCTCAACCGAGACCCTCAACCTTCCAGCCCTCCCGATAGGTCTTGCGCAGGTGCTTTTCCGCCTCAGGCANNTTGGGGATTTTCATGTTGGCGGCGTCCCACTGCAGGGTCTTGCCCGCGAAATGGATACCGACATTGCCCAGCAGGACCGTCTCGGTCATCGGGCCCGAGAAATCGAAGTTAGCCTCCGGCGTACCCTTGCCCAGGCACGCATCGACCCACTGCTGGTAATGATCCAGCGACTTGATCTTCGGCCGTTGGTAGCCCTTGAATTTCTCCAGCGGATACAGTTGCGGCCCGGCCCAATGCGGCAGGACCATCACGCCTTCCTCGCCGACGATGATCGATCCGGCTCCGGGCAACTTGTANNTTCGCCGTTGTACCAGGTCCCGCGAATCGTTTTTCCGGCGGTGTATTCGGTTCCGGGGAATTCATACTGCGCGATCTGCCAGGTCGGATAGGTTTCGGTATTGTAGTTGGATACCTCGGTCTTGACCGACAGGGGCGCCCCGATCTTAAGGGCCGTGAACACCGGATCGAAGATATGGCAGGCAAAATCGCCCATCACGCCGCTTCCAAAATTCTGCCAGCCGCGCCACTTGGCCTGGTGGTAGGTGTCGGCCTTGAACGGCNNTCGCCTTCCGGCCGGGCCGTCGCCGTCGTCCACACGGCCGAACCGCTCTGCCAACTGTGAAATTCTTTGACCTTGCCGATCCCGCCGGATTGGAGGATCGCCACCGCCATCCGATAGGCGATGTCGGCGTGGCACTGGATCCCCATCTGCGTCGTTANNTCGGGCGTCGAGACATTCACCGAGTCGATTTTGTCGCCCTCCTTTTCCAACATCTCTCGCCAGTCGCGGTACTGACGGACCGATTCGATCTTGTGCTCGGTCTTAAGCCACTCGGCCGCCTTGGCCAGATTCCCCGCATCCACATCGCACAGGGCAACGATGTCTGTTGTTCCGCCGGCCACGATGGATTGCAGATCGCTAAAACCCATCCCCCCCACACCGACGCTGGCGTGTTGGAGTTTGCCGTTGGCCGATTTGGCCAGCGACAGCTTCGGTAAAAAGAGAATGGAGCCCAGCGCGGCGGAACTTTGCAGAAAACGACGACGACTCAGTCTTATACTCATAATACACCTCCAGAAATTCAGTTGGCATTTTCCTTTAGTGTACCCCCCCGCCAGTCTCTCTGTCAATCCCGATCCCCGGATTTGAAGAATTGTCTTCATCGGCGCAAAAAAAGGGCGAACCCGAAGATTCGCCCTTGAATATCGAATGATCGAGCCGCTTACTGCAGGATTCCCAACCGTCTCAGCGTCGCCTGCGACCACCGTCGGCTGCGGCACTGGGCTCCGAGCAGCAATATCAGCACCAGCAGCCACAACCCGCAAAACCGCAGGAAGTACAGGACCTGGCAAAGCACCGGAGCTGTTTCCGGGCAACCGCTCGAACAGAGGAGTTCGGCCGGCATATATATAGCGCCCAACAGCACGCCCGGAAAGAAGGTCTGCCACGGCACTAAAAATGCCAACGCCAGCAGCGATCGGAAGAACCCGCGGACAATATGATTCAATCCGCCCAGCCGTCCCGCAAGGGAAATCTTGACGATCACCAGCAATGTCAGGCAATACAGGATCATCATCAACAGCACGAAGAAATTGGCCACACGAAGGGTCCACTCCACCTGTACACACTTTGGTAAATACTTATCATACTCGCCCAGAGACCACTTGGGTTTTCCCGTGGGAACGGCCTTCTGCGTTTTCTCGGCTGGTTTTTCGATGGCCGTTTCGACGGCCTTTTCGGCCTGGGCCATGACCGCCGCGGTTGCCTCCTTGCTCCCAGCGTCGGATACCGGAGCCGCCGTCACTGCGGCAGTTTCAGCCACCTTGGCCACGGGTTCCGTGGCGGGGTTGGCCGGCTCCTGCGTCGAGGGTGTATCCGTCGCCGCCATCGGGGCCAGAAAGGTTGCCCTGGCGTCGCAAACCATAGCGCAGGTCTTACCCGGAAAAGGACACCCGGTTTTGTCGATGTAACCAAAATAGTTCAGCCAGAAGATCCCCTGTAACAGCAACAATCCCAGAAAGATCAGCACAAACAGGCCATTCTTCATGGACTTCAAGGCGCTGATCGCCTCCAGGCAGTCGGTGGTATCGACGATATCGCCTCGTTTGTCAAACTCGCTCATGGTACATCTCCCATATTGGTCCGATAGTCACATCCTGCCACTTATCGTCGGATATCTTCAAAGACCTTATGCACAATTTCGACCGTTTTTTCAATGTCCGCAGGGCCGTGGGCCAGTGATACAAACAGGGCCTCGTAAGCGCTGGGGGCGATATAGACCCCGTTTCGCAGCAGGCCCGAGAAAAACCGTTTGAACAAGGCTATATCCGTCGCCTTCACCTCCGCCAGATTCCGAACCGGACGATCGGTAAAATAGCAACTCATAATCGACCCGGCCCGCAGGATCCGCATCGCAATCCCCGTTCGCCGAGCCGCATCCTCGATCCCGGCCTGCAATTGCGCCACGGCCGTTTCGAGCTGCCCGTAGGGATCCCCTTCGACAAGCAGGTCCAGCGTCGCAATCGCCGCCGCCATCGCCAGCGGATTTCCGCTCAGCGTTCCGGCCTGATACACCGGCCCCAGCGGCGACAACAGGTTCATGATGGCCGATTTTCCGCCCACGGCCGCCGCGGGCAGGCCGCCTCCGATGATCTTGCCCAGGCAAGTCAGGTCCGGTGTAATCCCAAAGAGCCCCTGTGCCCCGCCATAGGCAACCCTAAAGCCGGTTATCACCTCATCGAAAATCAACACCGCGCTGTGGTAGTCGCACAACTGCCGAAGGGATTTCAGGTATCCGGGGTCGGGAAGGACCACGCCCATATTGGCCGCGATTGGTTCGATGATCAATCCGGCCACCCGCCCATGGTATTCCTCGAACGCCCGCTCAACACCCGGCAGGTCGTTGTACTCGGCCACGATCGTCTTTTCCGCAAAACACCTCGGTACGCCGGCACTCGATGGGTTCGAATGTTCGGCCAGACCCGATCCGGCCGCCACCAGCAGGCAGTCCGAATGGCCATGATAGCAGCCGTTCATCTTGAGGATATAGTCCCTCCCCGTGTGGGCCCGGGCCAGCCGGATCGCCGTCATCACCGCCTCGGTGCCCGACGAGACCATCCGCAACTTTTGGATCGATGGCACCGCCCGCACGATCCGCTCGGCCAGTTCCGTTTCCGCCAGAGTCGGCGCCCCGAAGGTCGTACCCCGCTGGGCCGCGGCCTGTATCGCCGCCACCACTTTGGGATGCGCGTGCCCCAGGATCAGCGGTCCCCACGAGCCGACATAGTCGATGTACTCATTGCCGTCGATGTCCGTAATCCGGCAACCCCGCCCCGAGGCGACAACCACCGGCTTTTCATCCACCCCCCCGAATGCCCGAACCGGGGAATTGACCCCGCCGGGGATCACCCGCTTCGCCCGTTGCCAGGCCTGAACCGATCCTGAGAAGTCATAACCCTGAACCATCACTGAATTCCTTTCCGCATGGACCCCCTAATTATAGTCTGGACATCGCCCAAACGAAAGAATCCCTTCCCGATTCCACCCTCCAATGCGACATCTGATCAAAAACCCCATCTTTTCGCTTGCATTTCCCGTCAAACCCCTCTATATAGTAATGGTTTGTCGATCCTGGATCAATGAACCCGGTTATTACTCAGGGTTATGGACATTCGAGGGATAAAGGAAACCGTATGAATATTGTCAAATGGATGCGTAAAAACAACCAGAAGTTGATGGCCGGCGTGGTCATTGTCATCATGATCTCGTTCGTTGGCGGTTCGGCTCTGCAGCAGATTCTCTCGCATTGGGGGTCCGGCACCGGCGCGAAAATCGCGACCTACCGCGACAAGGGGGTTATCACACCCAAGGACCTGCGAAGTGCCGAAGGCCAACTGATGATCCTGCGGGATTTGTTGATGCCGATGTTCCTGCAGTACAAATCTTCTCCCTCCGGGGCGCCGGATATCCGTGCCCGACTCCTGGGCCAGTTGATCTTTCCGGATTCCCAGGCCGCAGCCATGATGCAGGACGAAATCCGTCAGTCCATGATCCGCGGCGGTTCGGTTTCGCCCGAACATCTCAATGCCTTCTTCGATAAATCCTCCGGGGGCCCCACCGAAAACTGGCTGCTGCTGAAGGCCGAGGCCCGACAGGTCGGCTGCGTGGTGGATCCCGCCCAGGCCAGGGATATCCTCAAGCAGTTGATTCCGCAGTTGACCCAGAATCGCGCCGACGCGGCCGTGGTGGTTTCCTCCATCATCAACAGCCGCCGCGTCCCGCAGGAAGACATCTACGCGGCCTTCGCCGACCTGCTGTCGATCCTGAACTACTCCGACATGATCACCCACAGCGAGGCCGTAACCACCGGCGAGATCCGGTCCCGGATCGGCCGCAGCGGCCAGCGGATCTCGGGCGAATTCGTCAAGTTCGCCGCCGACGACTTCGCCAAAGAAGCCCCCGAGCCGACCGAGCAGGAACTCCAAGACCAGTTCAAGGCCCACAACCGGGTCTTTGCCGGCGCCGTCACCGACGACAACCCCTACGGCTTCGGCTACAAGATCCACGGCCGGGTTCAGTTAGAGTATATGGTAGTCCAGTATGCCGACATTCAAAAGACCCTGCCTGATCCGACGGACGAGGAACTGGAGGAGTATTATCGCCGGAACCTCAAGGAATTCCAGTCCCAGGATCCCGCCGATCCCGCCAAGCCCGACGGTCCGACGGTCACCAAGACCCGATCGTATGCCGAGGTCTCCCAGCAGATCCGCGGCACGATCCTCCGCACCAAGGCCATGCGTCAGGGCGACATGATTCTCGCCGAGGCCAAGTCCGCGATCGACACCGGATTTGAAACCCTGGATATGGAAAAGTCCACCAGCGCCGTGCTGGAAAAGGCCGCCGGTAACTTTGCCCAGGCCGCCGAAGCCCTCCGCAAGAAATACAACATCGACCTTTATACCGGCCTGACGGGACTCCTGACCGCCGAGGATATTTCCGCAAGCACGGTCCTCGGCCGTCTGGCCGTCGAAGGCCAAACACAGATACCCGTTCTTCTGGGCCGCCTGGCTTTTGCCGTGGAAGAAGCCGGCTCCGTCAAACTCGGCCGTTTCGAGACCGCCAAACCCAAGATGTGGTTGACCCTGGGACCCATGAAAGACCGTTTCGACCAGTACGGTTCCTCGTCGTCCCTGATCCGCGTGGTCAAGGTTGAAAAGGAATTCGAGCCGCAGGACCTGACCCTGACCTACAACAAGGCCGACGCCTTCGTTGGTAAGGACAAACCCGCCGAGCAGCTCTTTGTACTCAAGGATGCCGTCGTCCGTGATGCCAAGCGGCTCAAGGCCGTCGCACTGGCCAAGGCCCGGGCCGACGAGTTCACCGCCTCGATCGGCGATCAGGCATGGGAAAAGGCCATCGAGGCCTACAACACCAAGTACATCAAGGCCGACGATCCCGGCGCCTTTACCCAGCGGCTGAAGATGGATCGCCTCAGCGAGCGGGCGCGAAGCGCCGACTCCGACATCCGTCGGATGGCTGCCCTGGTCCAGGGTGATCCCTCGATGCAGCGGTTGTACAAAGATATGATCCAAACCAACCAGCAGCTTACCGTGTTCAATGCCCTGCTGCCGGCCGAGAAGACCGAGGCCGACAACCTCAAGACAGTCGTCGAGTACAAACCGGCCTCCCAATGGCTGGTCGTCAAAAAGATCACCCGGACCCAGCCGACCAAGGATGAATACCGCAAGAGCAAGGCCATGGCCGCCTACCAGATCGACGCCATGCAATCCGATGGCCTGGCCCTGATCCACTTCGACCCCGACAACCTCCGCAAACGGATGCAGTTTGTCCGGACCAAAGACGATGTGAATATTCCGCCGCTTCCGTCGATGAACGACATCCCGGAGGATTTCTGATGGCCGATCGCCCGCGGATTGAACATACCCTGTTCCTGTTGGCCGTGGGGGTCCTCGCTTGGATCATTCCCGGTGGCGGGCACTTTCTCATCCGCGAGCGACGACGCGCCGCAATCATCTTTATCACGATCACCCTGACCTTCGTGGTCGGCCTGTATGTCGGCTCGATCGCGGTGGTCAACTCGGTCGATGCGCGGCCGTGGTTTTTCGCCCAGATCTGCGCTTCGCCGCTGGTCGGGGCCATCGACAATATGTGCCGCAGCGGCAACTTCAAGGCCTATGGCCGGCCGGGCGATGTCGGACAGATCTACACCAGCATCGCCGGCCTGCTCAACCTGCTCAGCATCCTCAGCGCCGTCTATATGGCCTACACCGGACGCGGCGAGATGATCGGGACCGAGGAGGAAACGCATGTCTGACCTGTTCGCCCTCCTGGCCTCCTTCACTCACCCCATCGAGATCGGCACCACGCCCGGCTCGGTGCTATGGATGTTTCCCCTGCTGGC
>PMBP01000081.1 GCA_003152975.1 Phycisphaerales bacterium
GACCTCCTCGGATTTCTTGCGTTCGGTGATGTCGATAAAGGTGACCACATAATCATCCGACGGGGAACGGAACGCGGTCACTTCCAGCCAGCGGTCCGATTCCGAATAATAGTCTTCAAACCGGATCGTCTGGCCGGTCTGTGTGGCCTCCAGAGGATGGGAGAACCGCCGCGGCAATGGATCGCCATACAATTGACGGAGGGTCTTTCCGACCAGGTCCGTTCTTCCGGACATGCGAGTGACGGCGGGATTGACCTGCAGGATACGGGCATCGATCGGGCGTCCCGACTCGTCATAGAGGACCTCGTGAACGACCCATCCGCAGCTCATGGTTTCAAATGCTTTGTGAAGAAGGTCTTCGCTGGCGAGGGAGGAAGTCTGAGGAGAGGTTCCCGAGCCAACAAATGACCGTTCCGGTCTGGTTTCGGGTTCCCCCGATGAGGGTGTGCCCGTTTTTCCGATCCCTTTGTTCATCCTTTCCGTCCCCGACGATAAAACGACATCCCATATCCAGACATGGTAGGGTTGCGTTCTGGTTCTGTCAAGCGATTCTTTTTAAAATTCCAAGGGCAATCCCACCCCCGCATTTCGAATCCATCGGAAAGATCCCGATTCCAGAATGGAATGCGGCATCGCGTCTGGATTTACGATAATCTAATTGGGAATGAGCGAACCTGAGATGCGGAGAACCGGTCATGTTCAATCACCATATGGATGTGAATTATTGGCGGGTCGTAACGATCGAAGACGACGCGGGCCAGGCCGAGTTGATTCAGCGGGCGATTCGTCGATGGTCGAATCAAGTCGAGGTTCTTCATCTGGTGTCCGGCCGGGAGGTCATGTCATCGTTTTTCAACGGGCATGGTCGGGGATGTGAATCGATCCCGAGTCTGATCCTGCTGGACATTCAACTGGGCGATATGGACGGCCTTGATATCCTTCGGCACTTTCGGGAATCGGACCTGTATCGGTTTGTCCCGATCATCGTGCTGACCAGTTCGGATATCGAAGAGGAAGTGCTCCGGGCCTACGATAATCACGCCAACAGTTTTGTGGTCAAAGCGACGGATCATCAAGACGCCTTCATGGAAGAAATCCACGCTATCCTGGACTATTGGCTGTGTGTCAACCGGCCCGTTCGAGCGCCGGCCTTTCGATCGCTTCTGGCTCCCAGAGTCGCCGGGTAACCCAGCCGGAATCCCACACCGGCCCCCATCGGGGGTTATTCTTTCCAACCCCTTGTAGAACACCCATCACCATCCCTGGGTCAGAAAACCCTAATCTTCGTGCACATTTGGAATAGAGAATATTTTTATTATCGGGCCGAAAATATTTCCAATCTGGAAGTAACTCCATTCAAACCGATGGTCGAGGTATTAATCGGTTTTACAAGCACCAGGGGCGGTATCCGGAAGATCAGAATTCAAAACCCGGTTGCGGAAATCAGCTAACCGGGATGGCTGACGATGACAAAAGGAGTAACCATGAACAGCAGACCCACGATTCTGGTGGCCGACGACGATCCGCGTCTGGTCCGCGTCCTGCAGATCAACCTGGAACGCGACGGCTTTACCGTGATGACGGCGGAGGATGGAAAGCAGGTTCTCGATCAGATGCAGCGCTATCGGCCGGATCTGGTCATTCTGGATGTAATGATGCCGAATCTGGACGGCCCCGAAACGGCGCAACGGCTGCGATCAGATCGTCAGACCCAGGACCTCCCGATCCTGTTTCTGACGGCGATCCTCCGCAAGCCGGAGGCCCAGCGGCGCAATCGCCTGGGAGGCCTGACCCGGTATGTGGCCAAGCCCTACGAGATCGACGACATCCTGACCGAGGTTCGTTCGCTGCTGTCGCTGGAGGCGCCGACCGTTTCGTTGAAGGATACTCCAAACGCGAGGACGCCCCATGCCTGAAACCATTACGGTCGTGGTCATCGAAGACGAAGCGCATATCCGCCTGGCGCTGGACTACAACCTGCGGATGGACGGATTCACCGTACACCTGGCCAAAAACGGCCGGGAAGGACTGGAACTGGTGCGCCGGATTCATCCGGACCTGGTGGTGTGCGACTGGATGATGCCGGAAATGAACGGACTGGAGGTGGTGTCTCATTTGAAGGCCGACCCGGCACTTCGCGCCATCCCGGTGGTGGTCCTGACGGCCAAGAGCATGGACGGGGAACGCGAGCAGGTCATGGCAGCGGGGGCCGACGAGTGCATCACCAAACCGTTCGATCCCATTCAACTGGGCCGAATGCTCCGCGAGGTGCGCACCTGGATGGCCCCTCCGGCGGTTCAACCGGAGTAAGGGAGCGCCCATGAGCCACAAACTGAGCATTCTCATTGTCGATGACGAACCGCGGATTCGGCTGGCGTTGGAGTATAACTTGCGCCAGGACGGATTCGAGGTCTTCGCCGCCAAGGACGGATTCGAAGGCCTGAATATGGCCATGGAGAATCGGCCGGATCTGATCCTGCTGGACTGGATGATGCCGGAAATGACCGGCATCGAGGTGCTGCGAAAACTCAAGATGGATGAGCGGACCCGCGACATTCCCGTGTTCATGTGCACCGCCAAGAGCACCATCGGCGATGTCGATCGGGGTTACAATGT
The DNA here is from genome assembly GCA_003152975.1 of Phycisphaerales bacterium. GTDB lineage: Bacteria > Planctomycetota > Phycisphaerae > Sedimentisphaerales > Anaerohalosphaeraceae > FEN-1350. Next base: position 2,617 of record PMBP01000081.1, read on the forward strand.
CGGGGCGGATTATTACATCACCAAACCGTTCGATGTCTGGAAATTGGGAGACCTGCTTCGGGAAAAATACACCGCGGCCAAGAAGTAAAGCGTTCGTTTCGGAAATGGAAAGGCGCGATCCTATGGGACGAAATATGAAAAAGGGTATAGGCTGGTCGTGGTTACCGTCATCGGTATTGGATGTGTCGGATGGTTGGTTCGCCCGGGATCGGCGCCGAAGGCCGCCCAAGCCAAACCGGCGGCGGCCTCCGGAGCCGTCGCGGAAAAACCCCGGCCCAAAGTGCTGCTGATTCAGAGTTATCACGCCGAATACGAATGGTGCGCCGGAATTAATCGCGGCGTTCGTCGCGCGCTGGCCCCTCTGGATACGCAGTTGGAAGTGTTGTATATGGATACGAAACGCCATCCGCAGGAGGAGATGAAACAAAAGGCCGGCCAGGCCGCACGCGATCTGATCGATCGCTGGCAGCCGGATGTGATCATCGCCGCCGACGACAATGCCCAGAAATATGTCACCTCCCATTATGTCGGCCGGGAAAAACCCCGGATCGTCTTTTGCGGCGTCAACGCCGAACTGCCCGCCTACGGTTTTCCGGCGCCGAATGTGACCGGAGTGCTGGAACGGCCCCATTTTGCCCAGAGTGTGGCGTATCGTCGAAAACTGGTCCCCGCAGTCAAGATGATCGCCATTGTCAGCGATGACACCGAAACCTCCGACGGCGCGATCGCCTGTATGCGCAAGGAGAAAACCGATTGCCAGATCGTCTCGATCGCCAGGCCCTCGACCTTCGATGAATGGCAACGGGAAATCACCCGCTGTCAGGATCAGGCCGACGCCATCGCCATCTTCAACTATCATACCGTCAAGGATCCGACCACTGGAACAGTGATGGAGCCCAAGACCGTGATGGGATGGACGGCGGCCAACAGCCGGATTCCGATCCTTGGATTTCAGATCTTCACCGTGGACGATGGGGCGTTGTGCGGATATCTGGAATCGGCCGTCGAGCAGGGGTACAAGGCCGGATTAATGGCCGTCGAGATTCTCAATGGCAAATCGGCCGGCGACATTCCCATCCTGACCGCACTGGATGGCCAGTCGATGCTGAACCTTCGCGCTGCCGAACAACTCAAGATACCGGTTCCCGCGGAACTTCCGGGAATGACGGATGTTGTGGTCGGAGATCGAAAATGACCGACACCCTCATCGAGGTTAAAAATCGAAAGCCCGCCCCGAATCGATATCGCGGATCTCTGGCGATGATCCTGATCGCGGGTATCGGTTTGACAATGCTGACGTATGGACTGTCGCGGCGTTCGGAGGCCGACTATCTCCGATCCGAGTTGACCCATCAAAGCCGGCAGCGTGCCCTGGCCGTTGAACGGGCTATTGAGGATCATCTGGAGGTGTTGGTGGCGGTCAATAGCTTTTATCGATCGTCTAATCAAGTCGATCGGGACGAGTTCACTTCGTTCGTGACTCCCTTCCTGGAACGATTGAGATCCATCGGCTATCTGGCTTGGGTTCCACGGATCGCCGCCGCCGATCGCGCCGCCCTGGAATGGCAGGCCCGACGGGAAGAAATGGAGAATTATCAGATTCTGGAGAATACGGCCAACGATGTTCTGATCCGCACCGCCCCGCATGATATCTATTTTCCAATCTACTATATCGAGCCCGTTCAGGGCAATGAGAAACGGCTCGGGATAGACCTGCAGAGTTGCTCGGACTGTTCGAAACTGATCGAGGAGGCCGTCAAGACCAACCGAATGGTGGTGGCGGTTCCGGACTGCGGCATGACCGATCTGAACAGGGAAACGAAATTTTCGTTTGTCGCCATCCTGCCGATTTATCGGAGGGACAGCTTCACCTTCGACGAGGCCAGCCGCCGACAGAGTCTGCAGGGGTATGTGGCGGGCGCTTTCGATCTGGCCGAGATGATTATTGAAGCTGAAAAGCTTCTGGAACCGGCGGGGATCGAATTCGTCCTTCGGGATCCAACCGTCTCCGGCGACCGGATTCTGTATCGTCATCACATGCGATTGGCCGATGCCTACACCCAAACCGGAACGGTGTCCGGGAAGCTTCAGGGGATTCGAACGCACGTCCGGGTCTTGGAACGGGATTGGGAAATGGAATCGTCCGCCAGCCCGGCCTTTGTGACCCGGAACCGGACCTGGATTCCGCAGGAAATTCTCGTCATCGGGCTGATCCTATCGATATTTCTGACGGCCTATATGCACTCGGTGTTTGGCCGAACGGCCAAGGTCGAAGCCCAGGTCCAGGAAAAGACCTCCGACCTTCAAAAGTCCAACACGCAGCTACAAAAGGAAATTATCNNGAATATGTCAATCCCAAGTTCTGCGATTTGACGGGGTACACCGCTTCGGAGGCGATCGGGCAAAATCCCAGAATTCTCAAATCCGGCGAAATGTCCGCGAAGGCGTATCGCCTGTTGTGGGAGACAATTACCCAGGGCCGTGTCTGGCGGGGCGAGTTTCATAACCGAACCAAACAGGGACAATTGTATTGGGAATATGCGGTCATCTCCCCCGTTCGAGATGAGGCGAATCGGATTACGCATTATATCGGGATCAAGGAAGACATCACCCTGCGAAAAGAGGCGGCCGAGGACCTGCGTCGTTCGGAGATGAAGTTCCGCACGCTCTA
>PMBP01000390.1 GCA_003152975.1 Phycisphaerales bacterium
TCTTGTAATACAGTTGTCCGGAGATCGGCTGCAGATAGGATGGGCTCATGAAGTTGTTGGCTTGCTCAGCCGTCAGCGAGATCGGTTCGGTGGTCAGAAATTTTCCCAGTTCCCGGTCAATCCCCAACTCGCGGATTTTTCGGGCGACTTCGGCAACGGTGCCTTTCTCGACGGTCTCCCAGAGATGCTGGAACTTATCGAAAATACTTCGCAGGGTGGGATGAATTTCCATCATCACTTCGACCATCGTCTTCATGTCGGCCAGGGTGTCCATGGCCGAGTCGATGGTCTGAATGGCCACGAGGACTTGACAGAGCGGGACAAACTCGNNCGCCCGCGAGGGCTGCAGATTGGCAGACCCGGCCTCGATCATCCGGTAATGGGACGCCGCCAACCCCAGCGCAGCGGCAATATCCGCCGACGGGATGCCTCCCATTTTGTCCCGCATTGATTGAAAGACCAAGCCCAATGCCTGCGTTAACGGGTTTCGGTACGACTGCGTCATAATCCCTTTTGCCTGAGAAAAATCCAAGCTTCCTATTCATCTATACCCCAAAATCGATGAAAATGCAAATCACACAATACGATTTTGTCAAAATTTTTGTCACGACCCTCGTTTTTGCTATCCATAAGTCGATACGCCGCAAAGGTTTATAGTTATTGACAATGCAAAGCAAAATATTTAATACAAATATGAAAATATTACTTGACTTTCAGTCTATGTTGGCGTATTTTATTAATAGAGAAAGTAATGATTTTGCAGGAGGTAACGACAATGCGGAACGGAATGGAAACAGAAGACGGAAACGAGAGGGTTCAGATGGGAACCTATCAGGGGCCGTTCAGTTGGGTAGAGATGCTGATCATGACCCTCCTTCTTACGGTCAGTATTTTGATGAGTTGATTTTGAATCCTCTCCATGGCAAAAAACAGTATAATAAGATGGTTTGGTCTAACGGATATTGGACCCGGAATTCTCAGTCGGAGACCTAAAAGGGAACCGGCTGGGGCGAGGAGTTACAAATGAAAACGAGAATGATTCAACCCATAACCCTGGCAGTCGGGTGTGTCTGCGTAGCCCTGATCCTGACGCCGGCATTCAGTAAGAGCGAGCGAAACGGTGGATTCAGTCGTCCGCCGGCTTCCTCTCCGGCGCAGACTCCTGCCCCAGCTCCATCAGCCCCGGCTCCCGCGCCCGCTCCGCGGGTTTCTGAAGCACCGCGAAGCTATTCTGCTCCAGCTCCAGAACCAACCCCGCGGGTTTCCGAATCGCCACGGAGTTATTCTGCTCCGGCACCCGCTCCGCGGGTCTCTGAGGCGCCGCGAAGTTATTCTGCTCCGGCTCCTGCACCGCGGGTTTCTGAGACGCCTCGAAGTTATTCGGCTCCGGCACCCGCAACAACACCGCGGGTTTCTGAGACGCCGCGAAGCTATTCCGCTCCGAGCCCGGCAGCGCCTGCTCAAGTGACACCCAGCATCCCTCGGGATGCGATCGCCTCTCCGATTACGCCCAGCCGGCCGAGCATTACGGCGTCTGCGCCCAGGAATCTTACGACAACACTGACACCGAAAACGATCAATCGGCCGGAAGCGAATGTTTCAATCCCTGTCGATCGTACTTCGAAAGATATTGCATCTCCGATAACCAAGTCCTCTACGCCGGTGGTGACAACCCCGGATACGAGTCGAGCCAATCCAATGATCACTCGCCCAGAAACACCGTCAAGTCCGACGGGAAAAGTGGCTGAGCCCATCGGACGAGGAGCTGACAGAGTACCCGGAAGTTCTGACAAGGTCTCCGGATCCCAAACCGGCCGGGTTGCCGAGCCGATCACCAAGCCGACCCCGACGGATCGAATCGCCCTTCGCCGGACGGATGGCGTAACGCCTCCGCCGACGGATGCGGGCAAGACAACCGCAACGACTGACCGAACCCTGAAGACCTCCGACGCGCTGCGGAAGGACTCCGTGATCCGGGCAACTCCGGCGCCGAGCGACACCCCGAAATCCGACACGGGTAACAAAACGACACGAGATTATACCGCCGACCGAAGCCATCAGGACCTGCAGCCCAAGAACACCGCAGGCAATACAACCCCTACCGGCCGAACGGATCGAAGCAGCATTGCGACCCCGACCGTAAAGGCCGACCGGGACACGGCCTCCCGCGTGGACAAGAACACGCCCGTCAAGATTAATGACGCGGCTTCTACACCGGGCAAGGCCGTCCGTGACAGCCGAGGAACGGCGCCGGATCGGACGGTTGCCAGCGGCCATACGCCGGTCGCGCGGCCGATCCAGGTCAACCAGAACCCGGCCACCGACAACAACAGCAGCAACGGCACGGTCAATCCCCAAGTCAACATTACCGGCAACAACAACAATGTGTATGTCAACGGCGGCGATGTGAATGTATCCCATGCCTCAGGGCGGGGAGCTGATCCTCACTTTTATCACGGCTATTATCCGGTTCCGTATTATGCCCATCGCAATAATACGCTGATCGTCAGCTTCGGCTGGAACGCCGACTGGTACTATGATGGCGGGGCCTATTATCTGGATTCCCCGTGGTACAGTTGTGGACGGATCGTCAGCGTGCCGTGGCATGGCGCCTGGGGCGTAACCTACTACTACCCGTCCTATCATCGCAACTTCGTATTCGTCAGCTTGGGCGGATATTGGCCGCACTACGGCTATCGCCGGTATTACTGGTACGGCTGCCATCCCTATCGGTGGTACGACTATGATGTCGAGTATGATACGATGCCGGTGGGCAACACCTACTACACGACTAATAACTACTATACGACAGCATCCTCTTCCGGCAGCGGTTACACCTCCCAATACTTGGATGACTTCAGCGATGTCCGCCAGAAACTGCAACGGGAGCAACAGCAGCAACTGGATCAGGCCCAGGACAAGCCCAACAATGAAACCTCCGCCGACCGGAATTTCTCCGATGCCGTCAGCGCCTTCGGGCGAGGCGACTACGACAACGCGGCGCTGAAGTTCCGCGTGGCGATGGTGCTGGAGCCCAAGGATATCATCCTACCGTTCGCCTATGCCCAGACCCTGTTTGCCAAGGGCGATTATGACGCCGCCGCGGCGACATTGCGATCCGTGCTGATCAGCATGGTCCAACCGGTCGAGGCGGGGGTCCAGAAGGACCAGAGCCAGGAAACCGTGTACTATCCGCGGGGCCTCTATAAGAAGGAAGAGGTTCTCCAGCAACAGATCGCGGCCCTGGCGGCCAAGGTCGTAGTTAATCCGAATAATACCGATCTGCAATTGCTGCTTGGATATCAACTGCTCGGCAGCGGCCAGGCGGACAAGTCCCTGATTCCGCTGGGCGAAGCGGCCAAAGATCCGGCCAATCGCGAACCGGTCCGGATTCTGCTGAACCTCCGCGATAAGGTCCTGGAAGACCAAAGACCGTTGCGGGCACTACAGCAACCCCGGTCGGATTGTCTTCCGCTCCGGCGGCCCAGAGCACGGCCCCGGCGGCTGTTCCGCAAACGAGTCCTGCCGCCGCAGCGACGACAACGACTCCGGCGGCAACGACCCCTGTGCCGGTTTCTCTTCAATCGCCGCAGCCGTTGACCCCGGCCAAAGAAATCCCGGCGGACTTGACCGTCAAAAAGGAAGGTCAATAACGAGATTATTTGCTCCTGACCCTGTGTACTATTCGAATAATCCGTAGTGTGGTCAAGAATCGAGGAGAACCTATGAATCTTTTGCGTTCCAATTGTCGGACACCCGGTACAGTCGTTGGGGTCCGACAATTTTTCATCGCATGCCTGGAGGCAGTGATCCTTGCGTCGGCAACCGTTGCTGCGCCGTGGAAACCGATTCCAGTGTACCCTTCCGCCAACGACCAGGAGGCCCCGGACATTTATGGCAATCGGGTCGTTTGGCAGCAACTGGTTACTTCCCAGGGCGTGACGGACTGGGACATCTATTCGGCGGACATTACCGACCCCAAGAAGCCGGTCCTGACGATCGTCTCCGAGGTTACCCAGGATCAGACGAATCCCGCCATTTTTGAAACGACAGTGGCCTGGCAGGACAATTATGCCGGCGATTGGGATATTTATATTCGCGATATCTCCAACGCCGCCAATAAGGAAATCCTGTTGACCAACTTCTCAAAGGACCAGACGAACCCGGCCATTTCCGGCAATTTCGTGGTCTGGCAGGATAACACCGCCGGCGACTGGGATATCTGGCTGGGGGATATCACTGACACGGCCAATGTCCGTACCTACAACCTGACGCCGTATTCGTACGACCAGCAGAATCCCGCGATCGACCGCGAATGGTTCACCTGGGAGGACAACTTCGTGTGGCAGGACAATCCCAACGGGATATGGGATCTCTATGGGGCCGATGTCCTGATGCCGAACAAACCCGTCGAGTACCTGTTCGGCGGATTTGCCGATCCGCAGCAACGGTCGGCGATCTCGGGCCACTATGTTGTCTGGCAGCAGCAATACAACGGAACCGAGGACTGGGATATCTACGCCGAGGATGTCACCGATCCGGCTAATCCGCAATTCTTCGCCGTGGCGATTGAATCGTCCAACGCGATCAACCCCGATATCTCCGGCAATCTGATAGTCTGGCAGGACGACCGCAACGGCGACTGGGACATCTACGGTTACAACCTTACCACGCGGCAGGAATTTCTCATCAGCGATGACCAGCCGAACCAGACGGTCTTTTCGGACCAGACCAATCCGGCCATCAGCGGCACGACCGTGGTCTGGCAGGACAATCTCGGCGGCAAGATGAATATCTACATGGCCCTGTTGTCGGGGCCGGATGTGGCGACCTGTGCCAATCCGCCGCTGGGCGACGCCAACGGCGATTGCGTGGTGAACTTGAACGATCTGGCGGATTTCTCGCAATACTGGCTCTTGTGCGGACTGGACCCGATCTCGGCCTGTCCGTAATGGATTATTTCCCCGAACGATACATTCTGAACCATTCGTTGTTTTCTGTTCTGGATTCCCGCCTTCGCGGGAATGACAACGATGTTCATTCTGGATCGCCCGGAGCCGATACTGAATTATCGCAAAACCTCTGGCCATAAGGCAGTATGGCGCGGCGGGATGGAGACGGTCTCTATCCTGCCGTTGCCGTTGTCATCACGGGCTCTCCTCTGGTACCGTTTTTTCGTTTCCTCGTTTGCATTCCCGCCGATTTGCGAGTACAGTACGCGCGAACTCAGATGGAGGTCAACGATGGACAAGGGGAGTTTTTCGCTGAAACTGCCACGGTGGGTCCGGCGGTTCGTCACGGACCACTCGCAGATGTGCTACGACCTCCGGGAACGGATGGACTGGGTGATCGACCTGGCCCGGGAAGCGCTGTTTCGCCGGTCGGGCGGGCCGTTTGCGGCGGCGGTGTTCGACATGGAAACCGAGCACCTCGTCACGGCGGGGGTCAACATGGTGACGAGTTTGTCGTGTTCGGTGCTGCATGCGGAAATCGCGGCGATCGTGGCCGCCCAGCAGCAGCTCAAGGACTTCGATCTGGCCTCTGTCGGCAGCGGAAGGTATCAACTGGTCACCAGTACCGAGCCGTGCACGATGTGCCTGGGGGCGATCATCTGGTCCGGGGTTCGCAGCGTGGTTTGCGGGGCACGGGACGAGGATGCGCGGGCGGTCGGTTTTGACGAAGGACCCAAGCCGGCCGACTGGGCCGGCGAGTTGAACCGCCGAGGCATCGAGGTCGTTGGCGATATCCGCCGAACCGAGGCCGTCAAAGTCCTGGCCGAGTACAAAAATCTCGGACGAGAAATCTATAACAGCCGTCGATCCGACGGTCAATGAACCATCCTGTCATTCCTTTCGGGAGGAATCGCCAATGAAACGGATTCTGGTTGCGACAATGCTTGCGTGGGGATCGATCCTGTCGGCGGCCGAGAAAACCAGGCCGGTCGGAGGTCCTGTGGAGATTTCGTCATTCGGGTATGTTGTTCCACAGCCGCAGGAGAATGGTTACGGCGTCCGATGGGCCGAGCCGCGCAAGATCAACCGGATCGTGGCTGAGTTCGAGACGGCCCTGTCGCCGGAGGTTGTTCAGGCGATCGGGATCCAATACTGGCAGCGGGTCTGGGATGGCCGGCCGGAACCGGTCCTGGCCGAGCGAACGAGCGGGGCAGTCGGCTGGGATGCGATGGATGACTGGACCAACGGCAAGTGGATCAACGCCAAAACCCGGAAGGTTCAGGAGGGTGATCGGCTGACCTTCACCTTCGAGCCGATCAGCGCCGACGAGATCAAAACGACCGCCGGCGGGCTGACCTATCGCAAAACCCTGTGGGTTCGTCTGCACAGCGACAAGCCGCTGCCGACACCCAAAGCGATCCATGCCTATACGGAATCGGCGGTGGTACCCATTTCCGTGCGTATTCAATTCGGCAAGCCGGCCGATGTTGCCTTTGCCAATACCGAGCCGAGTTCCGCCAAACTGGAAATATTCAACGGGGAATGTTCATCGGTAAAATCCGCCGACTCGAAAACGACAGTTGACAATCTGAGCTGGACGGTCCCCGCCGACGGAACCGCCTCGGTCGCGGCCGAGATCATCACGATGCAGGATCCCATCGACGAGCGATATGACCGGACGATTGTTACGGTCCGCTGCAGCAAGCGGTCGTTTTCATTCGCGACCGACGACATTGCCCGCGGCGAGCGAATCTTAGTGGATGATCTGGGCGCGCTGGTCACGCGGGCCGACGACGCGATTTCCATCGACGAGTACCGCGCGATTGTCCAGCGGGAATTCGGCGGCCGATCGATCTACGACCGCGTCGGCAAATCCGATGAACAGACCCTGGGGAGGGCCTGGGACCAGATGCCCCTCAAGCGGCCGCTGTACTTTGTCCACGGCCTGCCGGGCAACCGCGACGCGATGCACCAGCTTCCCAACGGCGACATCGAAATCGCCTCCGGTGGTCGCTGGTTCAATCTGCCGGTCAGTAACCGCGATACCAAACGACAGAGTTGGCAGGGCGAAGAGATGAAGGTTGGGCTGGGCCTGCCGGCCGATTCGCTGCGGGGCGGTCGGGAGTTAAAGGACGGTTACCTGCCGCTGCTGCGGACCTGGTGGCAGGCCGGGCCGGTCTATTATGAACAGACCTCGATCCTGGCCCCGCTGGACGGCGACCTGAAGGACATCGCCCTCGATGACCCGACGGTACTTCTGATGCAGATCCGGATCGTCAATCTTTCCGAGAGTGAGAAGGCCGGGGCGCGGCTTCGGTTTTCGACCGAGGCGCAGAATGATGGGAATCTGGTGATCGACGGCGACACGGCGATCAGCGAGAGCCGTACGGGGCCCCATGTTCGATTCCTGATATTCTCTGGGAATAACGGCCGGTTTGAGCCGAATGGAAAGGCGACGAACTGGACGACGGAACTTGCAGCCGGGCAGAGCATCAAGCTGCGGCTGGCGATCCCGTCGATCACGCTGAACGATGCGGAGAAGGCCTCGCTGCGAACGCTCGACTTTGAAGCCGAGGCCGCCCGGATCTGCGGATACTGGAAACAACTCACGGAAGCGGGCACGCAGATCCAGACGCCGGAGCCGTGGCTCAACGATTTCTATAAGGCCCACCTGCGGCACCTGCTGGTCAACTGCTACAAAGAAATCGGGGCCGAGTATCTCCACGCCCATGTGGGGACCTTCAGCTACGGCGTGTATCCCAACGAGTCGGCGATGATGATCAGCGACCTGGACCGCCGGGGTTATCCCGATCTGGCCCGGCGCAACCTCGACGCGTTTTTGCATTATCAGGGCACTGTCGGCCTGACGGGCAACTTCCAATCCAGGCAGGGGCTATTCTATGGCGCCGGCGGCCACGAGACGGGCAACTACAACAAGAGCCACGGCTATGTGATGTGGAACATGGCTTACCACTGGCGCTACACGCGAGACAAGGCCTGGATGGAAAAGGCCGCTCCGGGTTTGGTGGCCGCCTGCGAATGGGTGATCCGCGAACGCAAGGCCACGCAGACGCCCAACCCCGACGGCAGTAAGCGGCTAGAGTACGGCTATTTGCCGTCGGGTTCGCTGGAGGATGTGACGGATTACTGGTACTGGATGGCGACCAACAGCGCGACGGTCTGGGGCTTGGGCGATCTGGCCGACGCGCTGGCGGACTTCGGCCATCCGGATGGGCCGCGGCTGCAAAAGGAAGCGAAGGCCTACTTCGATGACTTCATGGCCGGCGTCGCCGAATCGCGAATCCTCTGCCCGGTGGCGTCGCTGCGGGACCACACCTGGGTACCCAAGATTCCGTCGGAGGTGCATATCCGCGGCCGGGCGCACGGATGGATCCGCGAGGTACTGGAGGGGTCGATGTTTTTGCCGGCCTATGGATTGCTGGCCCCCGACGATCCGCAGACGCGATGGATACTGAAGGACTACGAGGACAACCTGTATATCTCCAACTCCTACGGCTATGGTATCCCGGCGTTCGAGGACTTCTGGTTTTCGCGCGGCGGGTTTTCGCAGCAGGCCAATCTGCTGGATGGGCCGCTGCCGTACCTGTGGCGCGACCAGGTCGAACATTACCTGCGGGCCGTCTTTAACGGATTTTCGTCGGCATTTTATCCGGAAATCCGGATGTGCAACGAACATTCGCTGCCGGAGCTGGGCTATCCGCGGGGCGATCACTTCAAGAGTTCCGACGAGGCCCAAGTGACTTATTGGCTGCGGCTGATGTTCGTCAACGAGCAAAAGGATACGCTCTATCTGGGCCAGGCGATCCCGCGGTACTGGCTGTCGGCGGGTAACACCATCGGCATCCAGCGGGCCGCGACGCAGTTCGGGGAACTGTCGCTGAGTTATCAGGCCAACGATCGGAATCAGATTGTCGTGACGCTGGAACCGCCGAAGCGAAATCCGCCCAAGACGATTTATCTGCGGATCCGCCATCCGAAATCCAGGCCGATCCAGTCGGTGCTCTGCAACGACAAGCCCTGGACGCAATTCGACAAAGATAAGGAATGGCTGGTCCTGCCGGGGGCGCTTGACTCGACCCAGCGGTTTACGATCCAGTATTGACGATAAAAACAGGAAGGCGGCGGACATGGCGGTCCGGTTTGTTCTGGGGCGAAGCGGCACGGGGAAAACGCGGCATTGCATCGATGCCGTGACGGCCGCACTACGGAACGGGCCGCCCGAACAGCCGCTGGTGCTGCTGGTGCCGGAACAGGCAAGCTTTCAGGCGGAGCGGTCCATTTTGTCGCAGGGCGATATCGCGGGGTATAGCCGACTGCAGGTGTTGTCATTCGACCGGTTGGGATTTTTGCTGGCCGGGCCGCCCCAGGCCCAGCGGGTCCTGTCGCGGATCGGCCGCGAGATGATCGTGTATTCGATCCTTCGCAAGACCCGCGATACGCTGTCGATCTTCGCCCGCGCTGCCGATACCGCGGGGCTGGCGCGGCACCTGGCCAGGATCATTCTGGAGCTGCACCAGTCGGCCAAAGAGCCGCAGGACATTCAGCAACTGCTGGCGGAATTGGCCCAGCAGCCCGCCAGCACCCGCATCGGCCGTAAGTTCGCCGATATTGCCGTCGTCTTCGAACACTATCAGCAATTTCTAACCCATAAATCCGACCTATTTCTCGACCCCGACCAGCAACTCACGCAGGCCCAGCGACGGGTGGCCGACTGTTCCCGACTGAAGGGCGCTCGGCTGTGGGTGGATGGCTTTGCGGGATTCACCCTGCAGGAACAGTCGCTGCTGATTTCGCTGATGAAGGTTTGCAGCGAAACGGAGATCGCCCTGTGCCTGGACCCAACGACAATCGATCTGGGCAAGTCCGATCCAGAATGGCTGGATCTGAACAGCTTGTTCTTGCCCACGGAAAAGACCTATTGTGATTTGCTCGATGCCATTCGGCGGGCACGGCTTTCAATTCAGTCGCCGATCATGCTAAAACAGATACGGCGATTCGATGGCGAATCGGCGTTGGCGTGGATCGAACGATCGGCCTTTGATGCGGCGATGTCCGGCGCGGCCGAGAAGGTCAAACAACAAGCCAGTCAGCAAATTCACATCCTGATAGCCCCGGATCCGCGGGCGGAGACACAGTCGGTCGCGCGAGAGATACATAAACTCGTCCGAACCGAGCGATACCGCTATCGCGACATCGCAGTGGTCGCGTCGGATCTGGGATCGTATCAGCCGTACCTGGAGGCGGCGTTTGCGGATGCGGGGATTCCCAGCTTCATCGACCGGCCGGGCTCGATCCAGCAGCACCCGATGATTGAACTGGTTCGCAATGCCTTTACGGCCGTCCTCGGCGGATTCGAGACGGCGGATGTGATCGCGTGGCTCAAGTCGCCGCTGGGACCGATTGACGCCGACGCGGTAGCCCTGCTGGAAAATTATTGCCTGGCCTTCGGCATCAACCGAAACGATTGGACCAGTGCCGAGCCATGGCCGTTCACTGATGCCAATACTCAAGAGGATCGCGAAACGGTAACACGATGGGACCTCGATCGGATCCATGCGATTCGGACCGGGGCCCTGCGGCCGCTGCTGGAATTGCGGGACAAGCTCGGATTGATAGCGAGCCCGCAGGCCCTCTTGGCCGACGATTTCGTCCGGGCCGTTTGGGGCCTGATCGATGGGCTTCAGATTTCCCGCAAGCTCGACGAACTGGGCCGGTCCGACCCGCAGCAGGCAATGATCCACCGGCAGCTCTTCGACAAACTGGTCGATCTGCTCGACGAGTTCGCCGACATCTTCGGCGATCAGCCGATGGAGCCGGCCGAGCAATTCTTCATCCTGCGCGCGGCGATCGGGCAACTGGCCCTCAAGCAGATCCCGACGATGATCGACCAGGTGCTCGTCGGCTCGATCGAACGCAGCCGCCACCCGGACCTGAAGGCCGTCTTCCTGATCGGTACGACACAGAAACAGTTTCCCATTCCTCTGGTCGAAGACCCGATCCTCAGCGATCAAGACCGCGCCATCGCGGCGCGACAGCGGTTTGTCCTGTCGGATCGGCCGGCCACGCAGGCGGCCGCTCGGCAGTATCTGGCCTACATCGCCTTCACGCGGCCCGCCGAGCAACTGTACATCAGCTATCCCCGAATGGATTCCGGCGGATCGGAGGTGTACCCGTCGCGATTCATCCAGATGCTTGCAGATCGGCTGGGACTGAAGGCCGGACCTTCAGGAACCGACAACGAATGGGCATCGATTTCCGGCCCAATCGACCTGCAGGATCGCCTGAGCCGGTGGGCTTCTTCGGATGATGAGACCCATCGTCGGTTTGGGCTGGGCCTTGTCCGGCGGCTTGCGGGAAACCCCTTGCCGGATCTGGTCTGTCTCACCGCCCCCCTTCTGGCCGGCCTCGATTACCAAAACACAGTCAACCTCGATCCGGCCCTCATTCGCCGCCGATGGGCGAGAACACTGCCTGTCTCGGCCAGCCGCCTGGAATCGTTCGGGCGATGCCCCTATCAATTTTACTCCCGCTATCTTTTGGAACTCCAAAAACGCGAGATTCTTCGGCTGGAACCGCTGGATCTGGGCAAGCTCTATCACCGTGTCCTCGAACGGCTTTTTTACGATCTACGAAAGGACAAGTTGGATATCGCCAGCGCATCCGACGAAACCATGCAGAACCGGACGATCGTGTTGTTCGATGACCAAATCCAGTCCGATCCTGCTATCGCCAATCTGGTCCGTCACAGCCGCCAGGATGGGTGGCGGATCCAGTCGGGCCGTGAGGTCCTGTGCGAGGCGGTGCTGAATATGGCCCGCATCTGCCGAGCCGGAGCATTCCGGCCGATCGCGGCGGAAGCGGGCTTTGGTCCCGGTGAAAAGCAAGCCCGGATCGAATTGAAGACCGAGGATGGAACGCCGATCCTCCTGTGCGGTTCGATCGACCGGATTGATGCCGCCCGGATCGGTGAAAAAAATGTCGCCGTGGTGTTCGATTATAAGATCCGGGAACGGTCGATCAATTGGAGTCATCTGGCCGGACAGATCGATCTGCAGTTGCCGGTCTATCTGATTGCGGCCGGGAAGATGTCCGGGATTCAGCAAGTCGCCGGCGCGTTCTATCTGCCGATCGAAATGCCGTCGCAAAAGTTTGCCCTTGACTCTGATGACGGTTCCTCTGTCGAATGGGACGACAAGCCCGACAAAAAAGCGCAAGCCAAGGCCAAAGGTGTCTTCCATGGCGAACAAGCCGGTTCCCTCGACGCCTCCGCCGCAAACTACAGCGTCTGCTATAACTTTTCCGTAACCCAGAAAGACGGTGTTTATGGCCGATACGGTTCCAGCGCCGCTCTTCGGCCTGACGACTTTGCGGCCCTTCTACGATTTGCCGACACGACCATCCGGGAGATGTCGCAATCGATATTGTCCGGCAGGATCGAGGTTCGGCCGTTTCGGCTCGGCGAGGAAACGCCGTGTTCGCACTGCGACTATCGGATGGTGTGCAAATTCGACTGGCAGATCAACGAGTACCGCAAGATCGACTCCGTTAACAAGACGGAATTCCTGGCCGGATTGACGGGGGGCGGCCATGGCTAAGCGAAACTGGACAACCGGACAGAAAAAGGCGATTTCGGCGCGGGGCCGCGAAACACTGGTCACGGCCTCGGCGGGCACCGGCAAGACGGCCGTGCTGACCGAGCGGTATCTGCAATGCCTTCTGGACCCGGAAGGCCCGGCCCAGGTGGGGCAGATCCTGGCGCTAACCTTCACTGATGCGGCATCCGAGGAGATGCGCAGCCGCATCGCCGAACGGTTGCGGCAGGAAACGACCAGCCAGTCCAACCCGCGGCTGGCGGGGCAGCTCTTGCAGCTCGATGCCGCCTGGATCAGCACGATCCATTCATTCTGCAAGCGGATCCTCACGGAGTTTTTCTACGAGCCGGCGCTGGATCCGGCCTTCCGGATCCTCGACCCCGACGAGCAGCAATTGCTCAAGTCCGAGATTCTCCAGCAGGTCATGGAAAAGGCCTGGGAGGATCCGGATCTGGGGGCCCGATTGCCCGCGCTGCTGGCACGCCGCAGTTTCGGCAACAGCGACCATGATTTTTTCTCGCAGATTCTCCGCGGCTCGGCGTATCTGGATTCGGTGGTCAGCCGGCCGGATTGGTTGGCGCGGGCCCGGACGGCCGTCGAACTGAAGGCACTGCACGGCGAGTGGTTTGCACGGCGGAGACACGAGGTCCTTACGGGCCGACTGAACGATTGCCGGGGTCGCATCGAATATGCCCTTCAGGTTGACGCGGCAATCGCCGGTTCGCACTGGGCACAATTTCTGCAGGATGAATTTCTGGATCCGATCGATCAATGCCTGGAATGCTTGGATCGTGACGATTGGGACGAATGTCGAAAGTTCCTACTGAATCACGAGTTCCCCACTTTCGGCAAATGCAAGAAGCCGAAAGGGATGACCGACGAATTGGCGGATCGAATCCGGGACCCTGTTAGAAAAGCCAAGGAACAATTCGAATCCCTTCGTAATCTGGCGATTGTCCATCCGGGCTATGAATCGCTGGCGCCGGTTGTCACCGAGCAGACCCACTGCGTCATCGAGCTGATCCGCCGGTTCGATGAGGCGTATACGACGGCCAAGCGGCAGCGCAACGCCCTGGACTTTGCCGATCTCGAACACCTGGCGCTGGGTATGCTCAGTGCGAATGAGGAAGTCGCCGGAATTTTACGCGACCGATTTCGGTATATTTTCATCGACGAATACCAGGATATCAATCCCGTCCAACAGGCGATCCTCGACCGCGTTCGCCGGGACGACAATATCTTTGTCGTCGGCGATGTCAAGCAGAGCATCTACGCCTTCCGCCAGAGCCGCCCGGAGATCTTCCTCCAACGGCTCCAGCGAGCGGCCGAGCGACCCGCCTCCGGTCAGCCGCAGCGGGTGGACCTGACCGACAATTTCCGCTCGCGGCAACCGATCCTGGATTTCGCCAATCAGGTTTTCCACCGGATCATGCGGCCGTCCGTGGCCGGGATGGAGTACGACCGGCGGGCCTTCCTGCAATCCGGTTTCGAGTATGCCCCGCTGGAGGCCGGAACCCTCCCGCAAGATCTGGTCCGGCTGTGTATCCTCGACGAAAACGCGCACGATGATTCTGCGGATTCGCAGGACGAAGAGGAATCCAAACCTTTGTCACACTCACCGGCCGGCGGAAATTCGCGGGAGAATCCTTTCGTCAGTTCGGGCCAGCGACAGGCCGCCTGGATCGCCGAACAGATCCGCACGATGGTCGGGGCCGACACGGGCCGGGCCGCATTTCAGATCTTCGACAAATCCAGCGGGACCTATCGCGGCGTATCGTACGGCGACATCGTGATCCTGATGCGGAGTCTGTCCGGCAGGGCGGTCGAGTTCGTCGAAATCCTCCAGCAGGCCGGGGTTCCCGTCAGCAGCCGCACTGCGGCCGGGTACTTTGCCGCCACGGAGATCGCCGACATGCTGGCCGTGTTGCAGGTGCTGGACAATCCCCGGCGGGATATCGAGTTGGCGGCGGTCCTGCGAAGCGCGATGTTCGGGATGACTGATTCGCACCTCCTGGAGATTCGATCCTGTGTTCCCTCCGCCGGAGCCGATTTCTTCGAGGCCATCCAATGCTATATCGAGCGGGGGCCTGATACCGCCGTGCGAGATTGCCTGCGAAAAAGTTTCGCACGATTGAACGAATGGCGTTCCGTCGCGCAGTCCCTCGGCCTGGCCGAGATGATCCGGCGGATCTATCGCGACACGGGCTACCCGGCCTTCGTCTCGGCCCTGCCCAACGGCAAACAACGCCGGGCCAACCTGATGAAGTTGCACGACCGGGCGATCCAGTTTGAATCGTTCACGGAGGCGTCGCGCTCGGGGTCTCTGGCCCGGTTTGTGGAGTTTCTCGAGCAATTAACGGATCAGCAGCAGGACTGGGCCCCGGCCGAACCGGATGCCGCCGAAAATGCCGTCCGGATCCTGTCGGTCCACAAGAGCAAAGGGCTGGAATTGCCGGTGGTGTTCGTGGCCGACCTCGGTCGGGCCTTTAACCGTTCGGACCGCTCGGCCGATTGCCTCTTCGACGAAGAGGACACGCTGGGCCTGCGGGTCATCGAGCCGTCGCTCAAGCGGAAATTTCCCTCGATGATCTTCGAACTGATCGCCGACAAGCAGCAGGCCCGGTCGATCGCCGAGGAGATGCGGATCCTTTATGTGGCCGTCACGCGGGCGCGGGAACGGCTGATCCTGACGGCCTCGGCGGATCTGGTCCGGTGCCGCGAAATCCTCGACGCCTGTTCGCTTTGCCCCGAGGGTCCGGCCGACTGGCAGCTTCGCGGGGCAAAAGGATTTCTCGAATGGATGCTGTTCGGCCTGTCCGATCTGCAATCGACCTATCGATCCTTCGAGCTTTCGCCGCCGGCCCATGCCGGCGACTTACAGAAATGCCGAATCGAACGGGTATCCAGGGATGATCTTCAGCGGTTATCGCAGAACATCCTCGACCGAAAGCGGTCGCGGCGGGATCGGACCGTTCCGGCAGATGCCGAGTCTTCTGAAGATTCCGCCGTTGGGCAGACCGCCGAACAGATCGCCCGGTCTTTGCCATGGCGATACCCGTTTGCGGTCTCGACTTCGCTTCGGGCCAAGATGTCCGTCAGCGAACTGACCCATCAAGATGACGAGTTCGCCATGATCGACCTGTCGCGGTGCCTGGGCCGTTTGCCGCGGGCAATGCAAGCCCCTGCGGCCGGTCCCGACCGGCCCGATGCCCGTCAGATCGGATCGGCCGTCCACCGGATCTTCGAGACAATCGACCTGTCTTCACCGCCCGATCATGCGCGAATCCAGGCCGTGATCGACTCTCTGGTCGAGAAGGGGCTGATTGCACAATCTCTCTTTGGGCACATCGACCCGGCCAGGATCGAGGCCTTCTTCCACAGCGAACCCGGCAAGCTGGCCGTCGCCAACGGCCCCCGGCTGTTCCGCGAATGGCCGTTCACGATGGCGATTCCGGCGTCGCAGTCTGCCCAATCGACTTGCCCAGAAATTTCACGACTATCGATCACACAAGCCCACGGGGATGACCTGGTCATCATCCAGGGGATTGTTGATATGATTGTCCCTGATGGCGACGGACTTGTCCTGATCGACTTTAAGACCGATCGTATCCGTGCCTCCGAGGCCTCCGAACGGTCGACCCTGTATCAGGGCCAATTGGACTATTATGCCCGGGCGGCCCAGGCGATCCTGCGAAAACCCGTCCGCGGCTGCTGGCTATATTTCGTCACCCCGGGGGTTTCGATTCCCCTAACCATCCGCAATTCCGTCAACCGATAAGGCGACACCCGGTTTCCATGGCAACTTTTTTGCAAACCTCACACGGATCAATCCGATATATATAATAAGGTGAATTGACTTTTGGGCCAATCCGCTANNGCGCCGCGGTATCGATAGTGTAAGGTCCGATTGTAAAGAAACGGCCGAAATCCGATGGAAGGAAAGTTACTTAATTTCGTGAAACAACCGACGCTGATTTTGTTTGGAGACCTAAACCGTCGCCCCGTTAAGGAGGCGATGGAGCAGTTTGTCCGCTTCGTAGCCGGCAAGGCCCGGATTGTGGCCAACGGTTTTCAGGAAGCCAGCAGCCCAGAGGCGATCCGGCAGGCCGATTTTGCCGTTGTCTTCGGGGGGGACGGAACCATTCTGGCCGCCGCACGGGCCTTGGCTGACAACCACATCCCGGTCATTGGCGTCAACTTCGGAAAACTGGGATTCCTGGCCGAGTTCGCGCTGGACGAGCTGGAGCGGCTGTATGACCGGGTCATCGCCAATCCCGTGATCGAAAAGCGAATGATGCTTCACTGTACCGTTCAGCGTGACGATCGGACGGTTTTTGTCTCGACGGCCGTTAACGACATGATCATCACCAACGGGTTGCCGTTCAAACTGATCGAGTTGAAATTGACCGTGCAGGATCAACCGCTGGTCGCCTGTGTGTCCGACGGTATGATCATTTCCACGCCGACCGGATCGACGGCCTACAGCCTGTCCGCCGGCGGGCCGATCCTCGCGGCGGGCCTGGAGGCGTTTGTCATCACGCCCGTCTGCCCGCACTCACTGAGTTTTCGCCCGATCGTTATTCGTTCCGATTCGGTCGTCGATATTCATCCCGTACGGATCAATCCCGGGACGACCCTGATCCTGGACGGGCAACTCGAACACAAACTAATGGCGTCGGATCGCATCCAGATCCGGCGGCATACGGGTAGTTTTTCCGTCGTCAACAATCCCATGCGGACTTTGTGGGACACCCTGNNAAAAGCCCACCTACTTGGCCATGAACGATCCGTCCGCGGGGGATGATCTTTCCTAAAAGGGGAATACCATGAAATCGACACGCTATTTGATCCTGCTGATGACCGTTGCGAGTTCCGCCTGGGCCCAGCGATCGGCCAACTCCAATACGACCCCGCAGAGCGAGGCCCCGAATGTGACCTCGCCCATCGGTCAAAAACCCACCAGCGTTCCCGCCGATGGGGCCTACGAACGGAAACCCATGCGAATCAACTCGGCTAATGATATCATCACCGGCAATGTCGGCGGGTTGGGGGCCTTTCACGGAACTTTGCCCTACAATGTGCAATCGCAATTGGGTACGGGGCTATCCGATTCGGGTTCCAGTTCGGTACGGTCCTTTCTCCGCCGTTCGTCGGGTTCCCCCTATGTCCCCTCCTACGGCGATTCATCGAAACCCTACTATGACCCGATGCAGGCGACCACTGGCTATCGGCCCAGCGAACTGTCGGGCCTGTCGCGGCCGATGATCACGACCCCCTCCAGCATCGCCCGGGTATCGGTCCCTCAATGGACCGATTTGCAACGGATGAGCCAGCCCCAGCGGCCCGCCTGGCAGGAGACCACCGAGCTGGAGTCGGTGGTCATGCAGCAGATGGGCCTGCGTGAACTTGCTATAATGGAGGAACAANNGCCAGTTGGAACGGCTCAACCCGCGTCTCCGTCAGCTTTTGGAGACGACGGAAGAACAGGCCAAAACAGGCAAAGATAAACCCAATTTTTTGTTTGATGAATCCCTGCGCCCCGTCCTGCCCGACACACCGATCGAGCC
>PMBP01000423.1 GCA_003152975.1 Phycisphaerales bacterium
TCGGCGAAATCCGCGACCAGGAGACGGCCGACATTGCGGTTCGAGCGGCTCTGACGGGCCACTTGGTCCTGAGCACCCTGCATACCAACGACGCGCCCGGCGCGGTGACCCGATTGATCGACATGGGCATCGAGCCGTTTTTGCTGTCCAGTTCGCTGGAAGGCGTGTTGGCGCAGCGGCTGGTGCGGCGGATCTGTACATACTGCCGTGAGGCGTACAAGCCCTCCGAGAGTTTGCTGGCCAGTTTGAACAATTCGGTCACGATTTCGCCGGACACGGTGCTGTACCACGGGCGCGGCTGCGACGAGTGCAACCAGACGGGGATGCGCGGCCGGGTGGGGATCTTCGAGCTGCTCCGCGTGCACGACACTTTACGGAAGGTTATCGCCAAGCGGCCGACCACCAACGACGTGCTCCAGGCGGCGGAAAACTACGCGTCCATGCGGCACGACGGCATTCAGAAGATCCTGCAGGGCGTTACGACACCGGAAGAAGTGCTGCGGGTCACGCAGAGTATTGAGGACGATTAAATCATTTTCAATTTTCGAGATTCAATTTTCAATTTGAATTTCTCACACAAAGGCGCAAAGGAACAACAGGAAAGAAGGAAGTGGGCAGAAGACAGAAGTATCTGCCGCCCCTTCGGGGCTTGGTTTAAGGTTTGGGTTGGGTACCGGGGGCTAACGCCCCCGGCTATTCGGGTGACGCCCCTTCGGGGCTTTTGGATTCCCGCTTTTGCGGGAATGACAAACGATCATCCACCTCGTCTCGAAAAAAGCGAGACTGGGTGGCTGCCACCCTTCGGGGTCATGGTATGGTCGGCACAACGAGCGGATAAGGCAACGACATGGTTCAGTTTGCGTACAAGGGATATGATTCGAACGGGCGATCGGTGGACGGTCTGGTGGACGCAGCCGACCGTCGCGGCGCGGTGGCCGAACTGACGCAGCGGGGGCATTTTGCCTCGGAGCTGATCGAGAAGATCAAGGGGGCCAAGGCGAAAGCGGTCGAGACCCAGCCGAAAGCGCCGGCCGAGGTCACGGCAGCGTGGTGGAAGCGGGGATCGGGCCGCATCACGGGCAAGGATGTCGTTGCGGTGACGGCCCAAATCAGCGCCGCGCTGCGAGCCGGGTTACCGATCCTCAGCGCTATCGACATCATCCAGGCCCAGCAGGTCAAGCCGGGAATGCGGACGCTGCTGGGGGATCTGAGCAAGTCGGTCAGCACCGGCGAGTCGCTGTCGGAAGCGATGGCGCGATACCCGAATATTTTCAGCAAACTGTATATTTCCATGATCTATGTGGGCGAGTCGGGCGGCATTCTCGACCAGACGATCATCCAACTGTCCAAGCTGCTGGTGCGGGACGAGAAGATCAAGTCCAACATGAAAAACGCGATGGCCTACCCGTTGTTCGTGCTGTTGCTGGCGATCGGGTCGGTGATCGTGGTTTTGACCTGGGTCTTCCCGAAGATGATCGGCACGATCCAGGGGTCGGTGCGAATGCTGCCGTGGCCGACGCGGATGCTGATGGGCCTCAGCGATTTCCTGATCCATTACGGCTGGCTGCTGGCGATCGTAATCGGGTTGGCGGTCTATGGGTTTAACGCATGGAAACGGACCAAGGCGGGGCGGCTGAAGCTGGACCATGTCCTGCTGCGGATCCCGATCCTGGGCGGGGTGCTCAAGGCGATCGCGGTGGGGCGGTTTGCGCGGACGCTGGGGGCTCTGACCAAAAGCGGCATCAACATCCTGCCGGCGCTGGGGGTGGTGCGGGACACGCTGGGCAACGAGGTGCTGGGCCAGCAGATCGACCACGTGTCCGAGCGGGTCAAAACGGGCGAACCGGTGGCCACTCCGCTGGCCGAATCGAAACTGTTTCCGCCGCTGCTGGTGCAGATCGTGTCGATCGGCGAGCAGACGGGCAAGATCGACGAGCTGCTGACGACGGCGGCCGACACCTTCGACGAAGAGGCCGACGCGGCGATCACGCGGTTCATGGCGGTGTTTCCGGCGATGATGATCGCGACGCTGGCACTGGTGATCGGATTTATCATCATGGCGACGCTGCTGCCGATCATGACGATGGACCTGGGAGGGATCGGGGGGTAATTTTCAATTTCCGATTTTCAATTTTCAATTTGACGATGCGTGCGGTTTGCGAAGACAAGAATATGAAATTGGAAATTTGAGATTTGAAATTGTGGAAGCGTGCGGGTTTTCTGCGATTGAGAAAATAAATAGAAGCGAATGGATCACGAACACAAGAATTTGAAATTTGAAAACGGGAGGAATGAGGAATATGAGAGTTGAGATGGGATTGAAGAAGGGCATTGACATGCGAAATCGGAAACGGCGAACGGGTTTTACGATCATCGAGATCATGGTGGTGGCGGTGATTCTTGCCATGTTGGCGACTTTTATCATCCCGAGCATCGGCAAGAAGTTCGGGAAGGCCAAGGTCAATATCGCGCGGGCCAAGATGTCGCGGGCGGAAAGCGCGCTGGAAGAGTTCCGGATGGACTGCGGGCGGTATCCGACGGATTCGGAAGGTCTGGATGCGTTAATGACGGCGCCGGCGGATCTGGAAGGCAAGTGGGACGGTCCATATATCAAGGAAAGCGAGATGCTGGACCCGTGGAACAAACGGTATATCTATGTGGCCGAGGGGACGGTCAATCCGGGCAGCTATGACATCATCAGTCTGGGCGCCGACGGTGTGGNNGTGTGGAGGGCGGCGACGGCGAAAATGCGGACATTATCAACAAATAGCGTTGCGGCGCGACGGGCGTTCACCTTCGTCGAACTGATGGTGGTGACGCTGCTGATCGCGCTGCTGGCGGGATCGTCGATCCGCGGGTCCGTACTGACCTTCCGCAAGATGCAGGTCGAGCGGGCGGCGCGGGAGGTGTATCTGTCGGCGCAGTTTGCGCGGATCCAGGCGATCGATAGCCAGCGGTCGGCGCAGGTGACGCTGGATCCGAAGACCCGGAGTCTTACGGTCATGGCGGGCGTCAGGAGGGGCCAGCAACTGGTCCGCAACGCCTATTCGCGGCCGTTCCAGTTTGCCGAGGAAGTCAACTACGAGCGGATCGACATCATGCCGACGCGGCCGTCGGATACCCTGGCGGAGGACGCGACGCTGAACACCGTGATCACTTTCCGGCCGGACGGCAGCGCCGATGCGGCGGTGGTGCAGGTGGGAAACGGAAAGACGCACTGGACGGTCTATATCTCATCGGCCACGGGATCGGCCCGGGCCGAACCGGGCGTGGCGAAGGAACAGTTGGCCACGACGGTGATCGACCTGGACAAGCCGACAATTTGAAATTGGATATTTGAGCTTGGAAAACGAGATCCCTCCACTGCGTCCCGACATGTCGGGACTCCGGTCGGGATGACGAATATCGGAAATGCGGTTTCAAAACGAAGAAATTGAAAATCGGAAATAGACAATTCGTTAAGGGGTTCAGCTTAGTCGAGATGGTGGTGGCGTCCACGATCCTGAGCATGGGCGTGATCGCCGTCTCCGCGATCAGCACGCGGAGCTTGTCCCGGGTGCGGCTTAACCGCGAGCGGGAGGTGGCCTGGGACCTGCTGGACCGGCAACTGACGATGATCGAGTATGTCGGCGTGGATAACTTCCTGCGGGCCGGGACCCTGGAGGGCAAGTTCAGCGCGGTCAAGAACATGCCCGAGTACACCTGGCAGATCGTGTTGAAGGAACACGAAATCACCGGGTTGATCCGCGTGTATGCGGCCGTGGCGTGGGGCGAGAAGAGCCATCGGCGGCAGATCACGGCGCAGACGGTGATGAGCGGCACGGCCCTGGCGGACGCGGCGGCCACCGATCAGCAGACGACCAACCCAACGGGCGCGACGGGAACGGGCGGCGCAGGGGGCGCGACCACCGGAGGGACCGGCGGCGGAGCGGCGGGGGGAGGGGGATAGGGAATTTTCAATTTACGATTTTCAATTTGTGGAATCGTAGGGGTTCCTACGATTAAGAAGAGAAATAGAAGCGAATGGGTTGCGAACACAGAAATTTGATATTGGATATTTGAAATTTCAAAAAAGGAATTGCCTCACGCAAAGGCGCAAAGGAAGAACAGGCAAAAGGGAGAAGACAACCAAAAAGGAAACGGCCCCGATCCCG
>PMBP01000435.1 GCA_003152975.1 Phycisphaerales bacterium
GCCCGGCTGAACCTGACCTATACGGTAATGAGCAAACGCAAATTGCTGCGATTAGTACAGGACAAACTTGTCAACGGTTGGGACGATCCGCGGCTTCCGACGATCTCCGGAATGCGACGGCGCGGATACTCGCCGGAGGCGATCCGCTATTTCTGCCAGGTCATCGGCATCAATAAATTCAACAGCACGGTCGATATGGCCTTGCTGGAACACTGTGTCCGCGAGATGCTCAACAAGACCTCGCCGCGGGTGATGGCGGTGCTGCATCCCCTCAAGGTCGTGATCGAGAATTATCCGGAAGGCCAGGTCGAGTGGATGGATGCCGTGAACAATCCCGAGGATCCGGCGGCCGGTTCGCGAAAGGTCCCGTTCGGGCGGGTACTGTATGTCGAGCAGGAAGACTTCATGGAGATCCCGCCGAAGAAGTTTTTCCGTTTGTCGCCGGGCAAGGAAGTCCGGCTGCGATATGCGTACTTTGTCACCTGCCGCGAGGCGATCAAGGACGCCGCGGGAAATATCGTCGAGTTGCGATGCACCTACGATCCGGCGACCCGCGGGGGCGACGCCCCCGACGGCCGCAAGGTCAAGGCGACGCTGCACTGGGTCGCGGCCGAGCAGGCGGTCCAGGCCGAGGTGCGGCTGTACGATTCGCTCTTTACGAAGGAAAATCCGGACGATGTTCCCGAAGGTCAGGACTTTACCGCCAGCATCAATCCCAGGTCGCTGGAGGTCCTGAGCGGCTGCAAGGTTGAGCCGTCGTTAAAGGATGCCGCGGCCCTGGGCCGTATCCAATTCGAACGGCTGGGGTATTTCTGCGTCGATTCGGACTCTTCGGCGAACCGGCTGGTGTTCAACCGCACAGTGTCGCTGAAGGATACCTGGGCGAAGATCCAGAAGAAGGAAGCGGAGTAAATTAATCCGTTTTATTTTGGATTCATGGCGACAGGCCGGGTAACCGGCTGGGTGAGTTGATGCAAGGCGTCGATTTCTGCCGTAAGGGATTTGATTTTGGCCTCGGCCAGATCGAGTTCGGCATTGGCGTCGGAGAGTTGTTCGGTGATCGCTGAGGCCTTGCCGGCCTGCTTTTTGGCCTCGGTAATCTGAATCTCCAGCAGATGATTCTTCCGGGTCAGTTCCGCGTTCTCCGCGCGGATCTGCTCGATCTCCGTGGACAAAGTCGAGGCCAGCAGTTCATACTTGCGGAGGTTCTCGGCGGTAGCGTCATATTTTTCCGCCATGCGGGTCGTCCCGTGGGTCAGGATGGCCGTGATGGCCCGCTGGGTCAGCCACAACCCTCCGAAGACGATCGCCAGAACGCTCGCGATCGCGATGGCGAGGATGGGTTTATAGCGGACCGGGCTTGGCCGATCCCGTGCCTCATTAATCTGTTGATGAAAGTCCATTCCTGTGCCTGCCGAAATCATCCGGAGGATTTATTTCCTCCAATAGTTTTTCGGCAGGGCATCTCCTTCGACTCAATAGGATTTTTGCGCGCTGACCGCCGTCGCGGCGTTCATCGAAAACAGTTTGCCGGAGGATTTGGCCTGGGTCATCCGCGACCGCTCGGCTTCCATCTTATAATACAGTTGCTCGTTTTCCAGAAAACGGAATTCGTTGCGAAACGAAGGTTGTTTGGCCGAAGTCGAAGCCAGATAAACATCGTCGTTGTCCCAACGAAGGAGAGTTCCGGACTTTTTTTCTTCCTGGCAACCAAACAGGGCTAACCCAACAGTCAACACAACCAGCGAGATGGATAGCTTTTTCATAGTTTTCCCCTTGGAGGTGAGTTTCCGTACGACCAAACACAGGTAAAACCTACGAAATAATCGGCTGCCCTCCAAACGGTCCATGAAAATTCTCCGTGGCTGCGATGGTTGCATCCGGTGGGCAGGACCGATAAAATAAGGGGAACCGTCGATGCCGAATCACGGCACGCGGATCCCGGGCCTATGAGTTAGACGCGAGAGGTTGAATGCGGCCATTTTCGTTGTTGATCAAGCCGGCTGGGCCGGACTGCAATCTGGCCTGCCGGTATTGTTTTTATGCCTGCAAGTCGGGCCTGTTCGGCGATGGTCGCCATCGCATGAGCGACTCAACCGCCGAGGGGATGGTCCGCGATTATCTGGGACTGGGGCTGGAGATGTCCAGTTTCGCCTGGCAAGGGGGAGAGCCCACGCTGATGGGACTGGAGTTCTTCCAGAAGATCGTCGCTTTCCAAAAGCAGTATGGTCGCGACGGGCAGATGGTTTCCAACGCCCTGCAAACCAATGCGACTCTGCTCGATACCCGCTGGTGCGAATTCCTGGCATCTAATCGCTTTCTGGTGGGGATCAGTCTCGACGGTCCGGCCGAGATCCACGATCATTACCGCAGGGATCACGCCGGCCGCGGCTCATTCGATCGGGTAATGACGGCGATCGACCTTTGCCGCAAGCACGGCGTCGAGTTCAATATCCTGGCGCTGATCCACGACCACAATGCCGAGAAAGCCGACGAACTGTTCGATTTTTTCACCGTACAGGGATTCAGATTTCTGCAATTGATCCCGTGTGCCGAAATCGATCCGGCCACCGGACACATGGCCGATTGCAGTATCGATGGGCCGCGCTATGGCCGGTTTCTGTGCCGGATGTTCGAGCGATGGCTGGGCTACGGCCCGACCCGGCTCAGCATCCGCCTGTTCGACAGCATCCTGGCGTATGCCCTCGGGCAGGGCCAGACCGAATGCACGCTGGGCCCGCAGTGCAACGACTACATCGTCATCGAGCACAACGGGCAGGCGTATTGCTGCGATTTTTTCGTCGAGCCGGAGTACCTGCTCGGTAACATCCACGACACAAACATCGGGCAGTTGGCCGCGTCGCCCCGCAAGCGAACATTCGGGGAAGACAAGCGGCAAATCGCGAACAAGTGCCTCGTTTGCCGATATCTAGATGTGTGTCGGGGCGGTTGCCCCAAAGATCGGCTGGTCCGCGGCAAGGGCCTGGCGGCCGAGAGCTGGTTTTGCGAAGGATACAAGATGTTTTTCGACCGTGCCCTGGGGCATTTGCGGGGCATGGCCGCCAAGCTGCAAACAAAATCGGGATATAGGCGTTAGAGCTGGAGAATACTGCATGACGATGATGAAGCCCAATCGAGATATCCTTATGGGAATGCTGGTTCTTTGCCTGTCGGCGGCGTGGGCATCCGGCGCCGAGGGAATCCCGGACCGGATCGGCAAGTTCCGTATCGAAATCGCCGAGCCGGGTAACGATTTCGCCGAAGCGGAGAAGAAGAAGGATATCCATGCCGAACTGCCGGCCGCAATCACCCGCTGGCCGGACCGGATTGCAGCCAAATTCGAATTGTCGGAGTTTTACCATCGTACCGACGGATACCGACTGTACTACGATTACCAGTTCGAGCAATACAAATTCTATGTGACCGACGACGGCAAGCTCTTCAAGATCGTTTATACCGACGAAGACAAGGGCGTCGAAGAATCACCCGGCCAGATGGTCATCAAGGGCACCCGCAAGGATTCGCAAATCGAGGTGGTTCCAGCCGCGACGGTCAAGCTCCTGCAGGAGGTCTTTGGCCAATCGCCGAGCAAGGCCTGGACCGCCGACACGCCGGCGGGGCAACGGCTCATCGTGCAATTCGGCAAGGTGGCCGTATTTCTCACGCCGGAAGGCAAGACCACCTGTGCCGGGCGGATCGACGAAGACAAGGCCCTCGAAGAGATCAAGCGTCCGAGCATCAAGCCCGCCGGTACGGATACTGTCGCACCGATTCCCGACGATCAGATCGGCAAGCTTGAAAAAATTCTCGGCCCGTTTCGTGATCGATTTTCGATCCGCCGCAAGATCGACTCGTTGGGGACAAAACCGGCAACCGCAAATGGCGGCTTTCGTTTTGTCATTATGGGCGACAGCCGTTCCAACGAAGCCGTCTGGAACGCGATCGTCGCGCATATCGAACAGATCAACCCCCGTCCGGCCTTTGTGATCGACTCCGGCGACCTGATCTACGGCGGCACGGCCGAAGAGTTCGCCGAGTATCTCATCCCGCCGCTGCTGAAGGTGCAGATTCCGTATTTCTTCGCCATGGGTAACCATGACCGTGGTACCAATGGCCTGGCGTGGGGATACCGTTACCTTTGCGGAGAAGACGCCCTGAATTACTTCTTCGATTTCGGTGGGTATCGCTTCGTCGTCATCGACAACTGCTCGAAGGTCATTCCCTCGTCCAAGACCCTGCAGTGGCTGGATCGGACCTTGGCCTCGACGCCACAGGGGATTCGCAAGATCGTCGTGGCTCATCAGCCGCCAGCGGCCATCGAGAAGTGGGCATACCATGCCTGGACCAAGCCTGAGTCGCAGATCTTCGTGAATCTGATGGAAAAGTATCGTGTCAGCGAGGTCTTCCTCGGCCACATCCACGCCTACAGCACCGCCGAACTCCACGGTATCCATTACACCGTCGTTGGCGGCGGCGGGGCACGGCTGCACACGAGTTTCGGTCCGCAGGGCACTTTCTTTCATTATCTGCTGTGCGATGTAGCCCCCGACGGCACAATGACCCAGAAGGTCGTCAAGTTCATCCCCGACAAGAAAAAGTGAGATGCGAATGAAGCTGGTCGTTCTCGATGGATATGCGATGAATCCCGGCGATCTGAGCTGGGACGATCTCGGGTCGCTGGGCGAGCTGGCCGTCTATGACCGCACGCAGCCGGAGCTGACCATCGAACGGGCCAAAGACGCCGAAGCGGTCTTCACCAACAAGGTCATCCTCGGCGCCGAACAGATCCGGCAACTGCCCAAGCTTCGATATATCGGCGTGCTGGCGACCGGTACCAATGTCGTCGATCTCCCCGCCGCTACCGCCCGCCGGATCGTCGTGACCAATGTCCCGGCCTACAGTACCGAGTCGGTCGTGCAGATGGTCTTTGCGCACCTGCTCAACCTGTCGTTTGGCTATACCCGCCACACGCAAAGCGTCCGTGACGGCCGCTGGCAGCAATCGCCGGATTTCTGCTACTGGGATCAGCCGCTGATCGAGCTGTCCGGCCGGATCCTGGGCATTATCGGCTTTGGTCGGATCGGCTTGGCCGTCGCGCTGGCGGCGCGGGGCTTTGGCCTGCAGGTGTATGTCAATGCCCACTCGATCCCCCGCTATGTTCCCAACGAGGTGCGGCTGGTCTCGCTGGAGGAAATCTTCCGCAGCAGCGACATCGTGAGTCTGCATTGCCCCCTGACCCGCGAAACCCGCCAGATCGTCAATCTCAAGCACCTGTCGATGATGAAACGGTCGGCCTGGCTAATCAATACAGGCCGGGGACCGCTGGTTGATGAACAGGCCCTGGCCGACGCCCTTAACTCTGGGCGCATCGCCGGGGCCGGGCTCGATGTCCTTTCGACCGAGCCGCCCAAGCCCGACAATCCGTTGCTTTCGGCCAAAAACTGCTTCATCACCCCTCACATTGCCTGGGCGACTGTCCAATCCCGCCAGCGGCTCATGCGAACGGTCGTTGCCAACCTCCGGGCGTTCCTCGAAGGCCGCCCCCTGAATGTCGTCCGCGAGTGACGACTACGGAAGTCGCAGTTGCTCCTTCGGCAGCTTCTTGAGGCACAGGAACCAGTCCAGGCAATACTGGTCCTTTCCGGCCTGCTGCATGCGTTCCTTGGCTGCCCCGCACGATCCCGGCGGCGGGACGATCACATCCTCGCCCGGCTGCCAGTCGGCCGGCGTGGCGCACTGATGAGCGTCGGCCGTCTGCATCGCGATCAGCATCCGCAGGATCTCCGCGAAGTTCCGCCCGCACGACATCGGATAATACAAAATCGCCCGCACGATCGCCTTGGAGTCGATGAAGAACACCGCCCGTACGGCCTTGGTATCGCTGGCCGCCGGATGCAGCATCCCGAATCGCTTGGCCACCTCCATCTTGATATCGGCGATCACCGGGAAGGTCACCTCCACGCCCGCAATCCCCTTATAGTGGATCTTCTCCTGGATTGTCCGCAGCCACGCGATGTGGCTATAGACACTGTCGATGGACAGACCTACCAACTCGCAGTCCAGGGCCNNGAACTCCGTCGTGCACACCGGCGTAAAGTCCGCCGGATGGCTAAAGAGGATCACCCACTTGCCCTTGTAGTCCTCCGGAAAACGAATCGGCCCCTGCGTCGTCTCCGCCGCAAATCCCGGCGCCGGTTCCCCAATCCGCGGCATCATGGGTGCTGAGCAGTCGGATGATATGTTTGTGTCTGCCATAAATCTCCCCTTTCCAATTGGGTACTGGGTTATCGTCCAACCTCAAAATTATATCCTATTGAGAGAAGCTATAACAGGTTCCACTTGGGTTTTTCGATACCCTTGAAAACGATCACAGCCGGTGTTTTGATTGACAGGGAGTTTGTAGGGTCGGTACAATTTACACCCGGTTCCTCAAGAAGATGCAAGAAATCGGTTTCAGAATCGTTTTCCTTGAGTAAGGCCGAGTTGTTCGCGACGGATCATCGCGGCATGTGATGTAAATCCTGTCCAGTTAAGGAGATACAGCGTTGAGTCAGGGATGGTTGTCTCGGCGGGATTTTTTGAGGGTTTCCGGCCTCGGCCTTGCATCGGCTTGGCTATGTTCGCTGTGTGGCTGTTCGGCTAATACCCAGCGGCAGGGGGACAAGGTCAGCAAACCCAATATCATCTTCATCCTGGCCGACGACCTGGGCTACGGCGATCTTGGCTGTTACGGCCAGAAAGAAATCCAGACGCCCAACCTCGACCACTTGGCCGCAAACGGCGTTCGCTTTACCGACCACTACGCCGGCAGCACCGTCTGTGCCCCGTCGCGCTGCGTGCTGATGACCGGCCTGCACACCGGCCACGCCTACATCCGCGGCAACTCCCGCAGCCCGATCCGGCCGCAGGACCGCACCGTCGCCGAGATCCTCAAAGCCGCCGGCTACACAACCGGCCTGATCGGCAAGTGGGGCCTGGGCGAAAACGGTTCCTCCGGAATCCCCAACCGCAAGGGCTTTGACTATTTCTTCGGCTACGAAAGCCAGGTCCATGCACACAACTACTACACTGAGTTCCTCTGGCGAAATCAGGAGAAAGTCGCCCTGAAAAACATTGTTGAGCGTCCCAGCCCGGATTACGCCGAAGGTCTCGGCGGTGTCTCGTCCAACAAGGTCGAATACTCAGCCGACCTGTTTGCCGAAGAGTCGTTGCAGTTTGTCGAAAAAAATCACGAGGCCCCGTTCTTCCTGTATCTGACCTACACGATCCCCCACGCCAATAACGAGGCCGGCAATCAAGGCATGGAGGTCCCCGACCTGGGAATCTACAAGGACAAGCCCTGGCCCGCCCCGCAAAAGGGCCACGCCGCGATGATCACGCGGATGGATTCGCACATCGGCCGATTGATCGACAAGCTCGCCGAGTTGAAAATCGCCGACCGGACGCTGGTCCTGTTTTCCAGCGACAACGGCCCACACAAGGAAGGCGGCTTTAATCCCGACTTCAATCACAGTAGCGGCCCGCTCCGCGGCATCAAGCGGGACCTCTACGATGGCGGCATCCGCGTGCCGCTGATCGCATCCTGGCTGGGAACAGTTCCCTCGGGCCGGACGAGCGATCTGGTCTCTGCGTTCTGGGATTTTCTCCCGACCGCCTGCGATGTCGCGGGCATCAAGACACCCGACGGTCTCGATGGCATCTCGTATCTGCCGACTCTGCTGGGCAAGCCCGAGCAGCAGAAGCGGCATGAGTACCTATACTGGGAATTTTACGAACGCGGCTTCGATCAGGCCGTGCGAATGGGCAAGTGTAAGGCCGTTCGCATCGGCGTGGCCGGGCCGATGGAACTTTACGATCTTTCGACGGATATCGGCGAAACAAAAAATGTCGCAGCCGAACATCCCGATATCGTCGCCCAGATCGAAACGATCTTCAAGACCTCGCGGACCGAATCGGAAATCTGGAAAATTCCGGCCGCGGATGCGACAAAACCTAAACCAACTCAAAAACCAACGAACACTCGGAAACCAACAACCAATTGAAACGGAGGTAAAACCATGAACAGATCCATCCTGGCCGTATTGACCCTGTGGGTATGCAGCGTCATGGCGTATGCCGAGATCCTGCCCGAAGCGCCGCTGTGGCCCAACGGCGCCCCAGGCGCGATGAAGCTCCAGCAGCCGCCGACCGAAGACAGCAATGGCATTCTGCGGAATGTCGAAACGCCCACGATCACCGTGTACCTGCCCGAAAAAGACAAGGCCAACGGCGCCGCGGTGGTGATCTGTCCCGGCGGCGGTTACGGCATCTTGGCGATGGACCACGAAGGCCGGCAGATTGCCGAAGCGCTCAACAGCATCGGCGTGGCTGGCATCATCGTCAAGTACCGCTGCACACCGTTCCGCCATCCGATCCCCCTCAACGATGCCCAGCGGGCGATCTGCACGGTCCGCTTCCGCGCCAAGGATTGGAACATCGATCCGCAACGGATCGGCATTATCGGTTTTTCCGCAGGCGGTCATCTGGCCTCTTCAACCGGCACACATTTCACCAAGCCCAAAGCCGACGCTCCCGACCCCATCGACCGCATGAGTAACAGGCCCGATTTCATGATCCTGGGTTATCCGGTGATTTCGTTCACTCAGCCCTTTACTCACACCGGCTCGCGCGACAACCTGCTGGGCAAGGATGCCGACCCTAAGCTCGTCGAACTGATGTCCAACGAAAAGCAGGTTACGCCCGAAACCCCGCCGACCTTTTTGGTACACGCCAATGACGACACGGGCGTGCCCCCGGAAAATTCGATCGCCTTCTATCAGGCCCTCCGCGCCGCCAAGGTCCCAGTCGAGATGCACATCTACCTCAAGGGCGGCCACGGATTTGGGATGGTCAAGGGTTCCTGCCCCGCGGCCGACGACTGGCCCAAACGCTGTGCCGAATGGATGAAGGCCATGGGCTTTCTCGACGCCAAGCCCAAGTCCGAAACCAAGTCCTGATAATCTCAAGTAAACGGAAGATATGATGGATCGACGGGAATTTTTAAAGGCGGCGGGGATCACGGCCGCGGGCGTGGCGATGTCCGGCTGCGGCGGCCCGATGGCCGGCGGTTTTGGCGGCCGAAAGCCCAATGTGTTGCTGGTCATCACCGATGACCAGGGCTACGGCGACATGTCCTGCCATGATAACCCGTTTCTGCAGACGCCCAACCTCGACGCCTTGTGGTCGCAGAGCATTCGCTTCACGAATTTCCATGTCGATCCCACCTGCGCCCCGACCCGGTCGGCCCTGATGACCGGCCGGTATTCGGCCCGCGGGGGCGTGTGGCACACAATCCAGGGCCGATCGATCCTCCGGCGCGACGAGGTGACGATGGCCGATGTTTTCCGCCGCTCGGGTTATCGCACGGGCATCTTCGGCAAGTGGCATCTCGGCGACAACTACCCCTATCGGCCGCAGGATCGCGGATTCGAGGAGTCTCTGATCCACGGCGGGGGCGGTGTCGCCCAGATCCCCGATTACTGGGGTAACCGCTACTTCGATGACCATTACAAGCACAACGGCCAATGGGAGCCGCAGACCGGGTACTGCACCGATGTCTGGTTTAATGGGGCAACACAATTCATCGAGACACCGGACAAGCGGCCGTTTTTCTGCTATCTGGCGACGAATGCCCCACATGCCCCGTACCGAATCGCCGACGAGTTTGCCGCGCGGTTCCGAAACAATCCCGATGTGCCCAATGCCGAGTTCTGCGGGATGATCGAGCAGTTCGACGGCCGTCTTGGACAACTGATGGAGATGCTAAAATCACGGCGCCTCGACCGCGATACTATCGTGATCTTCATGACCGACAACGGTTCCGCCGAAGGCGCCGACCTCGACAAGGAGGGTTTTGTCCGCCGCGGCTTTAGCGCGGGGATGCGCGGCAAAAAGGGCAGCGTCTATGACGGCGGCCACCGCGTACCCTTCTGGATCCGTTACCCGGCCGGGGGATTGGAAGGGGGGCACGATCTCGACCGCCTCAGCGGCCATATCGATGTTCTGCCGACGCTGATCGAGTTGTGCGGCCTAATGCTGCCCTTGCCGAAGGTTGCCTTCGACGGGACGAGTCTGATGCCGCTGCTGCGAGGCGAGAGCCAATGGCCCGACCGCACGATGGTCGTCCATTCCCAGCGTGTGGAGAAACCTGAAAAATGGCGGCAGACGGCGATCATGACCCAGCGGTGGCGGCTGGTCGGCGAAAATGAACTGTACGATATGGCCGCCGATCCGGGGCAACGGAACAATCTGGCCGAACGATTTCCGGAGATTGTCCAGAAACTAAAACTTGAATACGATGCCTGGTGGCTGGATGTCTCGCAGCGGTTTGACGAGGTTAGTCGGATCTCGATCGGCAGCGAGAAGGAAAATCCCGTGCGCCTGACCTGCCACGATTGGCATGATCAGGCCGCCGCTTACCAGGACGAAATCCGCAAAGGCCGCGCGTTCAACGGCTACTGGGCCGTGTGGATCGAACGCCCCGGACGCTACGAGTTCCGCCTGTGTCGCTGGCCGGATGAGGCCGACCTGCCCATCCGCGCCGCCGACCCCGGCGATACGGCCGTCGCCGCCGTCAAGGCCCGCCTGCGGATTGGCTATCTGGGGCCCGGCCCCGCTCCCGCCCCGACCCCGGACTGGAAGGATGTCCCGCCGCCGGATCCGACGGTCGTGAGCCAATCCTTCCGCGTGGCCGCTCAGGACCAGACCATTGAAATCGGCCAGGCCGACAAGGCCGCCGTGTTCACCGTCGAGCTACCCGTCGGCCCCGCCCGCCTCCAGACCTGGCTGATCGACGCCGACGGCGCCGAACGCGGGGCCTATTTTGTGTATGTAAATCGATTACAGGAGGGGTAATAATGGAAATGATTTCGCGACGGGATTTCTTGCGGCTGGCGGGGATCGCGCCGATTGCGGCGGCCGGTTGTATTGCGGCACAGGACCAACCAAAGCCCGCAGAGGGCACGAGCAGAGCAACCCGGCGGCCGAACATCCTGATCCTCCTCGCCGACGACCAGCGGCACAGCACCCTTGGTTGTCTTGGCTATCCGGTCAAGACGCCCAACCTCGACGCCTTGGCCGCACGGGGGACGATCTTCACGCGGGCCCACATCATGGGCGGCATGCAGGGGGCGATCTGCATTCCCAGCCGGGCGATGCTCCTGACCGGCCGGACACTGTTTCACCTGCAAGAGGACGGCTGGCAGATTCCCAAAACCGATCGCTTTCTCGGCCAGACGCTTGGCAAGACAGGTTACGATACTTTCGGCGTCGGCAAATGGCACAGCGAACCGGCTGAATACAATCGTGCCTTCGCCGGAGGTTCCAAGATTTTTTTCGGCGGCATGACCGATCAGTTTAAAGTCCCCGTGCAGGAATACGATCCGAAGGGCAAATACCCGCAGGATCGCCAAACCATCGCCGAAAAACCTTCCAGCGAACTGTTTGCCGAGGCGGCCATCGATTATCTTCGCGGCCGAAAGTCCGACAAGCCCTTCTTCCTCTATGTCGCCTTCACCTCGCCGCACGACCCGCGAACAGCCCCGCCCGAATACGCCCGGTTGTATCCGCCGGAGTCGATCGAACTGCCGCCGAATTTCCTGCCGCAGCATCCCTTCGACAATGGCGATCTGAAGCTTCGCGACGAACGGCTGGCCTCGTTCCCGCGCGATCCCTCGGATATCCGCCGCCAGATCGGCGAATACTACGCGATGATCACCCACCTCGACGCCCAGGTCGGCCGTATCCTCAAGACCCTCGACGAAACCGGCCGCACCGGCGACACCATCGTCATCTTTGCCGGCGACAACGGTCTGGCCCTCGGCCAGCACGGCCTGATGGGCAAGCAGAGCCTCTACGATCACAGCATCCGNNCACGGCCTGATGGGCAAGCAGAGTCTCTACGAGCATAGCGTCCGCGTCCCGCTGATGATGGCCGGGCCCGGAATCCCCGCCGGACAAAAACGCGACGGTTTCTGCTATCTGCTGGACCTGTACCCCACGCTGTGCGACCTGGTTGGTACGCCTGCACCCGCAACCGCCGAAGGCGTCAGCATGGTTCCCATGCTCGCCGACCCGAATGCAAAGGCCCGCGACACGATTTTCTACGCTTACCGCAATCTGATGCGGGGTTTCTGCGACGGCCGATACAAACTCATTGAGTACACTGTCAATAGCGAACGGCACACGCAACTCTTTGACCTGCAGGCCGATCCGTGGGAAACGACCAATCTGGCCGACAGTCCGGATTTCAAATCCCATCGGGATCGGCTTGTCGAGCTGCTGCAATCCGCGCGAAAGACATACGATGACCCTGCGATCTAACTGGACTTATACCATCCTGTTATTCATGGTGGGTTATTCCTACGCTACCCTCGCTGCCGACGATTCCTGGCCGATGCTGGCCCACGATCCGNNGAAATCCGCCCCCCCTTTGAACGCAAGTGGTATCGCCTGTTTCCCGATGAGGGCATCTTCTCCGGTGTCCAGCCGATCGTCGCCGACGGCAAGGTTTTCATCGGCACGATGAAGGGTATCCTTCACGCCATCGACGCCGAGACCGGCAAAGACCTCTGGACATACACAAGCTTTGGGCCGATCCTGCATGCCGTCGCCGTTGCGGAAGGTCATGTGATCTTCGGCGACATCGCCGGCAAGATCACGGCGGTCAATCTTGCCGACGGCAAAGAGGTCTGGTCGCAGAGGATTCCGCAAGCCGTCTGGAATTCGCCGCTGATTCACGACGGATTTGCGATCATCGGCGGCCGGGA
>PMBP01000433.1 GCA_003152975.1 Phycisphaerales bacterium
TGGAAACGCTACCGCGGCGGCATGGCCGACGATATCTGGATCTACGATTTCAACACAAAACAGATTGAAAATGTCACCGACAACCCCGCCCTGGACCTGTTCCCCATGTGGAAGGGCGACAAGATCTACTTTGTCTCCGACCGCGACAAAAACAAACGGGTGAATCTCTATGTCTATGAACTCGACGGCAAGCAGACCCGCAAGCTCACCGACTTCGCCGAGTTCGACATCAAGTTCCCCTCCCTCGGCGACAACGCCATTGTTTTTGAAAATGGCGGCTGGATCTATCGCTTCGACCTGGAGAAAGAGGAATGTGCCCGGGTCGAAATCCAGATCCGCGAGGATCTCCTCGGCGGCCGAGAGGGCTTCGTCAAGGTTTCCGGCCGGATCACCAAGGCCGAGATTGCCCCCGACGGCAAGCGCGCCCTCTTTGGCGCCCGCGGCGATGTCTTCACCGTCCCGGCCAAAAACGGCGAAATCCGCAACCTCACCCGCACGCCCGGCATCCACGAACGCAATGCTGTCTGGTCCCCCGACGGCAAGTCGATCGCCTGGGTCTCCGACGCCACCGGCGAAGACGAAATCTACATCGTCCCGCAGGACGGCTCCGGCGAGCCCAAACAGCTCACCCGCAACGGCGACACCTACCTCTACGGCATCGTCTGGTCGCCCGACAGCCGCAAGATTCTCTGGTCCGACCGCCGCCTCCGCCTGCGCTTTGTCAATGTCGAGGATGGCGGCATCACCGATGTGGACCAGGCCACCGAGTGGGAGTTCGGCTATTACACCTGGTCGCCGGACAGCCAGTGGATCGCCTTTGTCCGCCCCGAAACCGAAATGATGGAGAAAATCTACCTGTTTTCCCTGGCCGACCGCAACTCCGTAGCCCTGACCGACGGCTGGTTCGGCTGCGACGATCCGGCCTTCAGTTCCGACGGCCGCTATGTCTTCTTCGTCTCCAACCGCGACTTTGACCCGATCTACGGCAGCACCGAGTTTAACCACATCTACCTCGACATGTCGCGGATCTACCTCATTACGCTGGCCAAAGATGCCCCCAATCCGCTCGCTCCGCAAAGCGATGAAGTCCAGCTCAAAAAAGACGACGACAAACCGAAGGACGATCAGGCCAAGGACGCCGACAAACCCAAAGATGATGCGGACAAAAAGGACAAAGAAAAAGACAAGGACAAGGATAAGGAAGTCAAAGTCCGCGTCGATCGCGACGGTCTGGCCTCCCGCATCGTCGCCTTGCCTGTGCCGACCTCGCGCTATTCGCACCTGGCCAGCGTGGGCGATACGCTCTACTACACCCGCCACGGCTCCAAAGACGGCAGGACGCTCCTGTTCGCCTACGACCTCAAGGAACGCAAGGAAACCGAACTCGGCGCCCTGGACGGCTACGAACTCTCCGCCGACCACAAGAAAATGCTCGTCCACGCCGACGGCCGCTACGCCATTATCGACCTGCCCAAGGGCAAGTTTGAAATGAAAGATCCGCTCGACCTGTCCGGCATGGAAGTGCGCCTCGACCGCCGCGCCGAGTGGAAGCAGATCTACTGGGAATGCTGGCGGCAGATGCGCGACTTCTTCTATGTCCCCAACCTCCACGGCGTGGACTGGAAAGGCATGGGTCGCCGCTACGAGGCCCTCCTGCCCTTCGTCAATCACCGCGCCGACCTGACCTACATCATCGGCGAACTCATCGGCGAACTCAACGCTGGCCACACCTATGTCGGCGGCGGCGAATACCCGCATCCCGACCGTATCCCGCTTGGGCTCCTCGGCGCCAAGCTTCAGCGTGACGACGCCTCCGGCTTCTGGAAGATCGAGCACATCCTCCGCGGCCAGAACTGGGAGGACCAGCTCCGCTCGCCGCTCACCGAGGTCGGCGTCGATGCTCGCGAGGGTGACTTGATCCTCTCGATCGACGGCACGCCAGCCAATGTGGACAATATCTACAAACTACTCGTCAATAAGGCCGGCAAGCAGGTCGTCCTCAAGCTCAACGACCAGCCCAACGACGAGGGCGCCCGCACCGTCACCGTCGTTCCTGTGGCCAGCGAGCAGAAGCTCTACTACTACCAGTGGGTCCAGCACAACATCGAGACCGTCAGCAAAGCCACCGACGACAAGGTCGGCTACCTCCATGTCCCCGACATGAGCGCCGAAGGCCTCAACGAGTTCGTCAAGTATTTCTACCCCCAGATTCGCAAGAAAGCCCTGATCATCGATGTCCGCGGCAACGGCGGCGGCAATGTCTCCCCGATGCTCATCGAGCGTCTCCGCCGTCAGGTTGTCATGATCGACATCGCCCGCGGCGGCCAACCCCACCCCGACCCCGAAGCGATGATCTGGGGCCCGATGGTCTGCCTGTGCGACGAGTACTCCGCCTCCGACGGCGACCTGTTCAGCTACCGCTTCAAACAGAGCAAGCTCGGCAAGCTCATCGGCAAGCGCACCTGGGGCGGCGTCGTCGGCATCCGCGGCACCCTGCCCCTGCTCGATGGCGGCTTTCTCAACAAGCCCGAGTTCTCCCGCTACGATCTGGCCGGCCGCAAGTGGATCATCGAGGGCCACGGCGTCGAGCCCGACATCACCGTCGATAACGACCCCGCCCGCGAATACGCCGGCGACGATGACCAGCTCAACAAGGCCGTCGAGGTCATCCTCGAAGAGCTCAAAACCAAGGAAAAAACCGTCCCCGCCCTCCCCCCATACCCCGTCAAGTAACAATCGTTGTCATTCCCGCGCGAGCGTGAAAGCCCCCGGCTTCATGCCGGGGGTTATGTTTTCCCCAAATGTATTTGGGGGTTATCACATGGAAATAATAGCCCCGTCCGGTGTCATATTCTCTTTCCGAGCTGGCGAGCCTCGTTGATCTGGACGCGGCTTCTCTCGCGATATTGCCGCAAAGTCTCGATCTTGTACTTCGGCAGGATATCTCGGACGCGAAGGCCCGGCTCGGTCGATTTCAGCCACCACCAACCCTCCATCCCGCAATCCTCCTCAACGACAATCCGGTCTTTATACTCTTTGAGCAGGTTGTCGAGCTTGTCTTTGTTGAAGTCCTTATGGATGATCGTCCGGTCCAGATCCAGCGTGGCGATGAACTGCCTCGGCATCGGCTTTTCGACATCCTGGACAGTCTTGCCCATCATGTCCATGATATTGCCCGCCCCCACCGGAACGATCGCGTAGTTGTGGATCATGGCATAGCCGTTGAGCGGAACGCCGCCGCCATAGGCGCTGGGCCAAAAGACCACCTCGACATCCTTGTCGCAGCATTCCTGCCACAGTTCCGGGAAGTTGGCGTCGAAGCAGGTCAGGATGCTGATCCGCCCGAAGTCCAGGTCGAAGATCTTGACCCCCTCTTTGCTGCAGTGCAGGCCCTCTCCCCAGAAGACGAAGACCT
>PMBP01000302.1:0-6459 GCA_003152975.1 Phycisphaerales bacterium
CTCAACTCGATGTGCGTGCAGTTCTCCGCGGCTGAAAACGAACAGATGTTCGGCGTGAAGCGCGCATTTGACTCAAAAGGCCTGCTCAACCCCGGCAAGGTCATCCCCACGCTGCAGCGCTGCGCCGAATACGGAAAGATGCTGGTGCGTGATGGCCAGCTTGCCCACCCCGAGCTGCCACGCTTCTAACTCCCTGTCATGCCGGACTCGATCCGGCATCCACGGCCGCGTTGACGGGCGCCCATGGCACGCAACCATGGACCCCGGATCAAGTCCGGGGTGACAACAGGGGCGGTTCACGAACCGCCCTTACAAAAGCGAATTGCGGCTTTCATTTGGACGGATTTGGGGTATAATTGGGTTTTCGAATTTATCGGGAAAGACTATGACCTATTTTCTGGACAATGTGGAGCGGACGGCCGGGTACGAGCCGGGGTTTCAGCCGGGCGGGACTGATGTCATCAAGCTGAACACCAACGAGAACCCCTATCCGCCCTCGCCGAAGGTGCTGGAGGCGATCCGGGACCTGCCGGCCGAACGGTTGCGGAAGTATCCGCAGCCGCTGGGCGACAGCTTTCGCACGGCCGCCGGCGAGGCGTTGAGGGTTCCGTCGGACTGGATCCTGTGCACCAACGGCGGCGACGAGCTGCTGTCGATCTGCATCCGCGCCTTCTGCGATATTCACCATCCTGTGGCCTACCCGAACCCGACCTATTCGCTGTATCCGGTACTGGCACGGCTGCAGAACTGTCCGGCGCTGGAGTTGTCGTTTGACGATCCCAAGCTATTCGATCAATTGGCCGAGGCGGGGGGGGCACTGACGATCGTGTGCAATCCCAACGCGCCGACCGGACGGCTGATCAAGGCCGATCAACTCGGCGCCTTGTCCCGGCGGCTCAAGGGCGTGCTGCTGATCGACGAGGCGTATGTCGATTTTGCCGAGGGCAGTTGCCTGCCGTTAGTGAAGGATTGCGGCAATGTGATCCTGCTGCGATCGATGAGCAAGGGTTATTCGCTGGCGGGCATCCGCTTTGGCTTTGGCATCGCGCAGCCGCAGATGATCGAAGGCCTGCTGAAGGTCAAGGATTCGTACAATGTTGACGCGATGGCGATCGAAGCGGCTACGGCGGCGATCCGCGATCGGGACTATCACCGCGTCTGCGTCACCAAGGTTAAGGCCGAGCGGACGCGACTGACGGCCGAGTTGCGAAAGCTGGGCCTGGAGGTCGCCGACAGCGAATCGAATTTCGTCCTGGCCCGCAGCCTGAAGGTCCCGGCCAAAGATATCTACCGATCGCTGGCGGACCGCAATATCTTCGTGCGGTACTTTGCCCTGCCCGGCCTGGAAGACAAGATGCGCATCAGTATTGGAACTCCGGAGCAGGATAATCGACTATTGGAGTCGCTGCGGGCGATCCTCACGGCGAAATGACTATGGCACAACGGACAGCGCGAATCGAGCGGAAGACCAAAGAGACCGACATCGTCGTCGAGATGAACCTCGACGGCGCGGGCACCCATACGATCGACACGGGCGTGGGATTTCTCGATCACATGCTCTCGCATGTCAGCCAGCACGGGCACATCGACCTGACCATCCGGGCCAAGGGCGACCTGCATGTCGATGCACACCACACGGTCGAAGATGTCGCGATCTGCGTGGGTGAGGCGCTGCGGCAAGCCCTCGGCGACAAGAAGGGCATCGCCCGCTACGGCAACAGCGCCGTGCCGATGGAGGACGCGCTGGCCAACCTGGCGCTGGACCTGTCGGGCCGGCCGTACTGCGTGTTTCGTGCGGCCTTTGGCACCGAGAAAATCGGCGAGTTTGATTGCGAGTGCATCGAGGAGTTTCTTCGGGCGCTCTCTAACACCGCCCGGCTGAATCTGCATGTGACGGTTCCCTACGGGACCAACAGCCACCACATCGCCGAGGCGATCTTCAAGGCCCTTGGCCAGGCGCTGGCGCAGGCCGTACGGATCACCGGAGGCGAGGTGCCCAGCACCAAGGGGATCCTGTGAGCTTCGACCCGCAATACGAGTACCGCAGCGGCATCGGCACCGACATCCACCGGCTGGTGGAGGGCCGAGAGCTTAAGCTCGGCGGGGTCATCATCCCCGGACCCAAAGGCCTGCTGGGTCACAGCGATGCCGACGCGCTGCTGCACGCCGTGATCGATTCGCTGCTGGGGGCATCGGGCATGGGCGA
This sequence comes from Phycisphaerales bacterium, assembly GCA_003152975.1. GTDB lineage: Bacteria > Planctomycetota > Phycisphaerae > Sedimentisphaerales > Anaerohalosphaeraceae > FEN-1350. Next base: position 2,207 of record PMBP01000302.1, read on the forward strand.
CATCGGAACCTTCTTCCCGGACCATGACCCCAACTGGAAAGACGCCGACAGCCGGGACCTGCTGCTGTCGATCGCCAAGTATCTCGGCGACAACCGCTGGGAGATCGTCAACCTCGACGCCATCGTCCACGCCGAGCAGCCGCGGCTGGAAGCATTCAAGATGCAGATGAAACGGTGCATCGCCAGCATCCTCGGCATCGACTTTGCCAATGTCAATGTCAAGGCCAAGACCAACGAAGGGCTCGGCGAGATCGGCGCCGGCCTGGCGATCGCAACGACGGTGATCGTGTTGTTGAGGCGAAGGATCAAGAGAACGCTCTAACGAATATAAAACATAAAAGATATAAATTAAAAGATATGGACGGGGGCTAAAGCCCCGAGAAAAGTTTTACGGCCCTTCGGGCCTACGGGATTCCCGCTTTCGCGGGAATGACAACGATTGTTTTGAAATGCGGATTCAAATATGACGCTGCGGATTCATAACACGCTGACCCGACGGGTCGAGGAGTTCAAGCCCCTGCAGGAAGGCCGGGTGGGTATCTATGTCTGCGGGCCGACGGTTTACGGTCACGCGCACCTCGGCCACGGCAAGAGCTATGTCAGCTTCGATGTGCTGGTGCGGTACCTCCGCTATCTCGGCTATGCGGTGACCTATGTGCAGAACATCACCGATGTCGGCCACCTGACCGATAACGCCGACGAAGGCGAAGACAAGATCGGCAAGCAGGCCCGTCAGGAACGCAAGCACCCGATGGCCATCGCCGAGTATTATACCCGCAGCTACTTCGAGGATATGGACCAGCTCAACTGCGTCCGTCCCGACATCAGCCCCCGCGCCACAGGCCACATCCCCGAACAAATCGAACTGGTGCAGACGCTACTCGATAAGGGCTTTGCCTATGAATCCGGGGGTTCGGTATATTTCGACATCAGCAAGTTTTCCGGCTACGGCAAATTGTCCGGCCGCAATGTCGAGGAGATGGAGGCCGGCGCCCGCGTGGAGGTCACGGGCGAAAAACGAAACCCCGCCGACTTTGCCCTGTGGAAGAATGCCGAGCCCGGCCACATCATGCAGTGGTCCAGCCCGTGGGGACGCGGCTATCCCGGCTGGCATCTGGAGTGCTCGGTAATGAGCATGAAGTACCTCGGCGCGACCCTCGACATCCACGGCGGCGGCCTGGAAAACCAGTTCCCCCACCACGAATGCGAGATCGCCCAGTCCGAGGCCGCCAACGGCGTGCCGTTTGTGCGATACTGGGTACACAATAACATGGTTACGGTCAACGGCCAAAAGATGGGCAAGAGCTTGGGCAACTTCATTACGCTCAAGCAGATCTTCAAGGAAGGCCATCCGGTCCTGTCGCGAAAGTACGATCCGCTGGCAGCGCGGCAATTGATCCTGCAAAGCCACTACCGTAGCCCGATCGATTTTTCCGATGCGGCATTGACCGGTGCCCAGAGCGGCTACGACAAGATCAAGGACGCGGTCATCGCGGTCCGCGATCGGCTGGCCAAGGCCGCCGAAGGACCGGTCGATCCGAAGGTGCTCGACGAATTGAAGACTCAGCGGCAGAAATTTGACGAGGCGATGAACGACGACCTCAATACGGCCGTCGCATTGTCGGTGATGTTCGACATGGTGCGGCTGTCCGGTCGGCTTGTCCAGGAACCAGCCACGACACAGACCCTCAAGGCCGTCGATGACCAGTTCCGTTTGCTCGGCGGAAATGTGCTGGGGATCGTACTCGATGAATACCCGTCGGCGGGCGGCTCCGATCAGGCCCTGCTCGATCACTTGATCGGGATCCTCATCGAGCAGCGAAAGCAGGCGCGGGCGCGGAAGGACTTTGCCGCCGGCGACGCCATCCGCAATCAGCTCGACGGCTTCGGGATCGTGCTGGAGGACAAGCCCGGCGGCGTGACTACCTGGAGACGGAAATGATCGTTCTGGGGATCGATCCGGGCCTGCAGGTCTGCGGCTATGCGGTCGTGAAGGCCGACGGATCGGATTGCCGGTTACTGGAGGCGGGGGTGATCCGAACGGATCGTCGTCTGTCGCTTCCGAAGCGGCTGGCACAGATCGCCGAGGACCTGGGAGACCTGTTGAAAAGCGCCCGGCCGGCCGTCGTGGCGGTCGAGGAGTTGTACTCGCATTACGCCCACCCGCGGACGGCGGTGTTGATGGGCCACGCGCGGGGTGTTATACTGTTGCAGGCCGTGCAGTCCGGGGCCGAGCTGCAGAGTTTTTCGGCCACGCGGATCAAAAAATCGCTGACGGGCAACGGCCGGGCCAGCAAGCTGCAGATGCAGCGGACGATCCAGTCGGTGCTGGGCCTGCCAAAGATGCCCGAGCCGCCGGATGTGGCCGATGCGGTCGCCGCGGCGATGTGTTGTGTGCGGGTGATGGCAACGGCATCTTTGCAGTAACGATCCGGCCAGGCCGGAGGGAACCAAACGGAATGATTGCACAGATCGAAGGACAACTGGCTCGGCTCGATGCGGGCAAGGCCCTGGTGAGGGTCGGGGCCGTCTGCTACGAGGTCATGCTGCCCGGCTATGCGGTGGCGGCTTTGGGATCGATGGTCGGCCAGACGGTCTCACTGTGCACAATGGAATACTTCGAGGGCACTCTGGGGGGGGGCAACCTGATACCGCGGATGGTCGGCTTTCTAAGCCCGGCCGAGCGGGAATTCTTCGAGCGGTTCACCTCCGTCAAGGGCATGGGCATCAAGAAGGGGCTCAAGTCGCTGGCGATGCCGATCGCGACGATCGCCGAGTCCGTGGAGGCCGGCGATGAAAAGATGCTGATCGCACTGCCGGGCATCGGCAAGCGATTCGCGCAACTGATCATCGCCGAACTCAAGGGCAAACTCGGCGACTTCGCTGTTGGGACGCGGCTGGCCGGCGAGGGCGGACCGGCATTTGCCGATTACCAGCGCGAGGCGTTGGAGATCCTGATCGCCTGGGGCGAAAAACGCGCCGAGGTCATCGAGATGATCGGCCTGGCCTGCAAGAAATATCCCGACATCCGCACGGCCGAACAGCTCGTGCCGCTGGTCTATCGACTCAAGCAGGGCGTCGAGGTGTAACCGGAATTCGAGGCAGGGTTTAGCCGGAACCCATCAACCCAAACGAGGCAACGGATGGCAATCGATCGAGTACTGAGCGCGGATTCCAGGGGCCCCCAGGAAGAGGCCCTGTATATGTCCCTGCGGCCGGGACGGCTGGGCGAGTGCGTCGGCCAGCAGAACGCCAAGGACAAGCTCTCGATCGCCATCGCCGCGGCGAAAAAACGCAAAGAGCCCCTCGAGCACATCCTCTTCTACGGCCCGCCGGGGCTGGGCAAGACGACGCTGGCCCATGTCATCGCCAACGAGATGGGCTCGTCGATCCGCGTCTCGTCGGGACCGGCCCTGGTCAAACAGGGCGATGTGATGGGCCTCCTGACCAATCTCAATGTCGGCGACATTCTCTTCATCGACGAGATCCATCGGCTCAGCGCGCCGGTGGAGGAGTTTCTGTATCCTGCAATGGAGGATTACAAGGTCGATTTTACCGTCGATAGCGGCCTGCATGCCAAGACGATCAACTTTCCGCTGAAGCGCTTCACCCTCATCGGCGCCACGACCCGCGCTGGGCTACTCAGTGCGCCGCTGCGGAGCCGCTTCGGGATGCTGCTGCACCTGGAGTTTTACCGCGTCGAGGAGCTGACCGAAATCCTGCGCCGCTCGGCCCGGCTGCTGGAACTGACGGCGGACAAAGGGACGCTGGAGATGATTGCCAACCGCAGCCGCGGTACGCCGCGGATCGCCAACCGGCTGCTCAAACGCGTGCGCGATTATGCGCAGGTCAAGGGCACCGGCAAGCTGACCGACCCGATCGTCCAGCAGGCCCTGCAGATGGAGCGGATCGATCCGCTGGGCCTGGATGACCTCGACCGGGCATTCCTGCGGGCGATCGTTGATGTCTATAACGGCGGCCCGGCGGGTATCGAGGCGCTGGCGGCGACGCTGGGCGATGAGCGCGACACGCTGGAGGATGTCGTCGAGCCGTACCTGCTGCAGATCGGCTTTGTGCGGCGGACCAAACGCGGCCGCGAGATCACCCAGGCCGCCTGCGACCATCTGGGCATCAAACCCAAACACCCGCCCGCCACGGGACAGGCGTCGCTGTTTGAGGAAGAAGCGGAGTCGTAAGATATTCGAATCGAGAGCCATTACCATGTATTCGCAGGTTTTCTGTTCTGGATTCGG
>PMBP01000302.1:6556-6813 GCA_003152975.1 Phycisphaerales bacterium
TCATCGGCGGCTGCGGCCCGGAGAAATTCGAAATCCGGCCCGACCCGGTCGTGCCCGCCAAGACCCGGCCGAACATCCTGTGGCTTTCGTGCGAGGACATCAGCCCGAACCTGGGCTGCTACGGTGACCGGTTCGCCCGCACGCCGACGATCGACCGGCTGGCGGCCGAAGGGATGCGCTACACGAATGTCTTCACCGCCGCGCCGGTCTGCGCCCCCAATCGCAGCGCCGTCATCACCGGCGTATTCGCCCCCACG
>PMBP01000284.1 GCA_003152975.1 Phycisphaerales bacterium
GCCCGCACACACTCGGCCAGCAGCGCCGAATTCGGGTCCGGGTCCCATCCCGGATACCGACCCAGCGTCGTCGTCTTGGTCCCCGCCAGATTCGCCACCGCCGTTACCGCCGCCGTCATCGCATCCAGGCACGATTCCTTCAAGCTCCGCTGCGAGCTGACCAGCGTCACTTGCCCCTTCTCGGTCGCCGCCATCGCCAGATTGCTCGAGGTCTCCACGATTCCCTCGAACTNNGCCGCGAGAACCGATGCACGCCGTTGGGCATCGCCAAGAGAAGATCCACAACCGTCTGCGTACCGGCCGCGGTCAGCGCCGTCTTGCTCGCGTTCTTCACCGCCGTCAGTTCGACTTTGATTTCCGGCTCGACCTCCGCATATTCATCACGAAAAATCCCCTCCAGTTTCGCCAGTATTTTCGCCGCCCCCGCCCGCGGACCCTTCAGCCAGATCGTCGCCTCCGCGTCGCGCGGAATCGCGTTGTGCGCGCTGCCCCCGGCGATGGTTCCGATCCGCAGATCCCCCGCATCGGCCAGCCCCGCCAGGCACCGCCCCAGCAGCTTCAGCGCGTTGGCCCGCTGCTCGTGGATATTCACGCCGCTGTGTCCACCCCGCAGGCCGCCCACCGCCAACCGGTACGCCTTCCGCTCTCCAACCGGCCCGCTCTTGACCGGCAGATCGATCTGCGTCTGTTCGCCGCCGGCGCAGCCCACCGTAAAGCTGTCATCCTCGCTGTCCAGGTTCAGCAGCCGCCGCCCCCGCAAAAAGTCCCCCCGCAGCGCCGTCGCCCCTGTCAGCCCCGTCTCCTCGTCCACAGTGAACAGCAACTCCAGCCGCGGATGCGCCACGCCCGGCTCGGTCGCTGCCGCCAGCGCCATCGCCACCCCGACCCCGTTATCCGCCCCCAGCGTCGTTCCGTCGCCATAGATCCACCCCTCCCGCTCGACCAATCGGATTGGGTCCTTCGCGAAGTCGTGCCCCGACTCCGGCCGCTTCTGGCACACCATATCCAGATGTCCCTGCAGGATCACGCCCGGCCGATCCTGGCGCCCCGCGCTGGCCGGTGCCTCCACCAGCAGGTTTCCCGCCGCGTCGAACCGCGCCGCCAACCCCCGCTCCCGCGCCAGCCCTGCGATCCACTCCCCAACCGCCCGCTCCCCGCCCGAAGGCCGCGGAACCTGCGCGATCCCCTCGAAAATCCTCCACACCGCTGTCGCCTTCGATTCCGCTCGTTTCATACCGTGTCTCCCGCAATCATGGTCTTTGTGTTTCCGGCCACAATTCTAATCCCCCTTGCTTCCGCAAGCAATCCTTGCCTTCGCCGACCCCTCATAAGGGCGGTTTGTGAACCGCCCTTTGCGATGCACCGAGTAGGCCGATGGTAAATCGGCCATATCGAGAGGTCATGCCGCACTTGACCCGGAATCCAGCCGTAGCACAACCGACTCGGATGTGTGCCCCCGTGCCCAGTCCAGTCCTGTCTTTCCCGGGACTCCGTCCCGTACCGCTCAACCGTGCTTAGTTGTCGTAGGTAATGTCGATTGCCTTTCCCTCTGTGACGGCGACAATGTTGCCGCTTTTGGAAGTGGCGTAAATGGCCTCCGCGTAGTCCGTAAACTCGTCGGGATCGGATCCTTTCTTTTCGTAATAGACGAACCTGTGCGGATCGGCCGTCGCCGTGAAGGGCTCTAAGCGTTGGATCGTCTCATGGGTGGGGTGGCCATAGATCTTCTCGCCCGCCAAAACAACGGCGACCTCGGGCTTGACGGCCTTGACCCAGTCGACGCCCGTCGAGGTCCTGGATCCATGGTGGCCGACCTTCAGGCATTCCACATCCAGAGCGGAAAGTGCGACCCGCTCCAGGATATCGGCCTCCGTGTCCAGGGTGGCGTCGCCGGCCAGCAGAATATCGATGGTCCCGAACGACACTTTCAGCACAATGCTTCGCGTGTTCGTCTCCGAGTAACTTCCCGTCCCATCAACATTGGCCGCCAGGACCACCACCTGGGCTTCTCCGAAATCCCCCAGTTTTTTCGGAGGCTTCGTATTGAATTTTTTCGCCGTCAGGATCGTACGGTCGGATGCGGGAAATTCCCGCAACCACTGATTGACATTCGCAACGCGATACTCGTTGGGCTTTCCTGTCAGATAAATATGCCCGATATCAATGTCTTCCAAAATGTCCGGAAGAATGTTGTAGTGATCCTTGTCCGGATGGGTGATGACCAAAGCGTCGATCCGTTGTTGGGATCCGAGTTGTTTCACCAGGTAATCCTTCGCCGGCGACGGGTCGAATTTCTTCGTCGAGGAACCCCCGTCCACGAGAATCCGTTTGCCGTTGGGACACAAGATCAGAATGCAGTCGCCCTGTCCGACATTGAGGAAGTGGACCTCCATCCGTTTGTCTGCGGAAACGATTTTCGAAAAGGTCTCGGCCTCCGAGATAAGCTTATGTTGCACAATGGTGCTGCCGTCGGGAAAGGTAAACCGCTCCGTCTGCCGCTCCGCCAGACCCGTCCAGGCAACCAGCATTAGAACGACGACGCAAAAACCGATCAATGTGCGTTTCATAGCTTGACTCCTTCGAATTTCAACCTCAAAAAACACGACCGATTTCCGTTTCCGCCAAAGCGC
>PMBP01000392.1 GCA_003152975.1 Phycisphaerales bacterium
CCGGATGGACTGGACCCGAACCTGGGGGTATAATCGGTCGCGGAGTCAAGGCAGCGGTCGAGAACAGGGATATTCATCGCGAAGGGAAAGCTGCGATCGGCTCTGCCTCAATCGAAAGGAACGGGCATGTTGGGGATAGGCAAAGGCGGATGGACGGTTGTGTTGCTGATCTTGAATGTTCTGGTTTTGCTTATCCTGATCGTGCTGGTGTTCTCAAAGCCCGCCTTCATCACCACCGGGACAATTCGCGTATCGCCGATCCTTTCCCGGCAGGATCCCAACAGCGAAACCGAAATGGCGCAGTTCATGTCTCAGTATGAAGCGTACAAAAAAACCGTGGCCGGCCGATTGGTCAGTGAGGGCGCCCTGCACATGGCGGCCGNNGTATTTCCGCGACGCCCCAAGTCAAGTCGCCGCCTTTCGCCAGGCCATTAAGAGCAGACAGATTCTGATCGTTAATCCCCCTCGCAAAAACGAACGGATTATTGTCCAGATGACCGATTGCCTGCCGTCCGACGCCGAGACGATCGTCAATAGTCTGATGGATTCGTGTGTTGCGATTGAAAACGCAAAGCCCCAGACCCTGACGGTTCTGGAGGATCAGCGACAAAAGCTTCTGCTCAAGATGGAACAGCCGGATCAAAAAGATCGGGCCCGAGACATGTACAACGAGGTCACCCGGCGAATCGATGATGTCAAGGCCAAATCGCGGCTCCCGGGCCTGGTGCAGATCGACAGCCGCGCGGAAAGCGTGCCGTCTATACCGTACCAGAAACAGCGGATCTTCGCCTTTGCCGGCGTGGAAGCGTTTCTCCTTCTGGCCCTGATCGGAAATCTCCTCTGGATTTTCTTCCGTCCCCCACCCCCTTATGAATCGGCCCATGAAAACACATAAGGGGTCTGCACCCTCCGTCCGTTTGACGCCTGCGGGGAACCAAGAAGCGCAAGACGCACAAGAAGCGCACCGTGAGCCCCTTGCGCTTTTTGCTCATCTTGGATCATCAAAGGCCCCGAAGGAGCGGCATGTTTTCTTGGGCCCCGGTTCCCGGGGGCTGACGCCCTCATTTATTGATCGTCGCCTCATCGGGCGAATAAATGACGTTCTTTCCCCCCACGCAGAAGAGCTGCGTGAAGGTGCGGAGGAAGAGTTTGCCGCCGGAGACGGCGGGCGTGGCGTGGGTTTTTTCGCCGAGGGGATTGGAGGCGAGCAGTTCGTATTGGTCCGACGCGGCCAGGACGATCACCGTGCCGTCGGTGGTCATCACGAACAGTTTGCCGTCGGCGATGACGGGCGAGCCGAAGAATTTACCGCCGGGATTTTGGGACCAGAAGACTTTGCCATCGGAGACATTCCGGCAGGATATTGTCCCGTTATCGTGGACGGTGAAGAGCCAATCGCGATAGGCCACGGCCGTGGGCACATAGGTCACGGTGGAATTTTCGATCTGGTAGGCGATCTGCGGTTTGTCGCCGGGATTCTTTGGCGGGCGCACGGCCGTGAGGCGTTTGCCTCCGCCGCCTTCGCCGCAGGTGGCGATGACCAGGTCGCCGACCAGCACCGGCGAGCTGCACACGCGGGCGTTGAGGGCGTCGGCGACTTCCCAGGCGACCTTGCCGTCGGCGGCATCGACGGCGGTGATGCCGTGGGCCAGCGAGGCGAAGATCACCAGCGTCTTGCCCCCCTGCTCGAGCACGCACGGCGTGGAGTACGAATTGCTGCCGCTGTGCTCGCGGATGCAGGTCCACTTGGGTTCGCCCGTGGCAACATCGACGGCGACCCAGCGGCTCTCGGCGGCGACGGTGGCGTTGAGCTGTTCCTGCTCCTGGGCAAAGACGACCAGATTCTTCACCAGGATCGGCGAGATCGTCGGGCCGTGGCGGGTGTTGGTGGGGCCGAAGTCGCGGCTCCACAGCGGCTTGCCGGCGTGATCGAACGCGGCCAGTTGCAGGTTCGACGGGATCGCCCAGCAGACGACGACGCGATCGGCATCGACTGCGGGGGTGGACGACGCGGCGCTGTTGAGGGCGTTCATCCGGTATCGCGGCAGGTCAAACTCGCGGCGCCACAGCTCGCGGCCGTCTATGATTGAATAGGCCAGCAGAAAACCCTTTTCGGCCGACTCGTCGGAGGCGGTGACGAAGACCTTAGTGCCCCAGGCCACCGGCGAGGAGAAACCACCGCCGGGTAGCTTGACCTTCCATGAAAGCTCTTCGGCTGTCCACTTTACCGGCAATTCGGTCGCGGGCGAAACGCCCTGCCCATTGGGCCCGCGAAATCGCGGCCACGGATCGATGCCGACAAAGGTGACCTTCCCCCAAGCCACCGGGGACACTTGGCCCGTGCCGAAAAGCCCGAGCGCAACAAACGCGGCGACGGCAATCAGGCCGCTACGGCTTGACGCCCTGAACCTGCATGGCGATGGCATAGAGTCCCTTGCTGGCGGTGATAAAGAGGGTCTTGAGGTCCTTGCCGCCAAAACACACATTGGCAGTCCAGTTTTCCTGAACCGGGATGTTAAGGATCTGTTTGCCGGTCTTGTCGAAGACGGTCACGCCCTTGCCGGTCAGATACACATTGCCCCGCGTGTCGATGGTCATGCCGTCGGAACCCAACGAACAAAACAGGGCCTTGTTGGCCAGCGTCCCGTCGGGCTGGATATCGTACGAATAGGTCTTGCCCGCTTTGATGTCGGCGACGAAAAGCTTCTTGCCGTCGGGGGTTCCGATGATGCCGTTGGGCTGCACCAGGTCGGCGGCGACGCGCGTCAGCGTCTTGCGGTCGGGCGTAAGATAATACACGCCCTGCACATCCTGCTCCATGGGCCCGCGCTTCCAGTAGTCGCGCTTGTAGAAGGGGTCGGTGAAGTACAGCCCCAGGTCCGGGCGAACCCAGACATCGTTGGGGCCGTTGAGCAGCTTGCCCTTGTAATCCTTGACCAGAACGGTCGCCTTCTTGGTCTTGACATCGATCTGCCACAGCTCGTTCTTTTCGTCGGCGCAGGTGATCAGGTTGCCCTTGCGGTCGAAGAACATGCCGTTGGACCGGCCGGCCGGCTTGAGAAAGGTCTCCAGCTTGCCGTCGATCGTCCAGACCATGATGCGGTCGTTGGGCTGGTCGGTGAAATACACATTGCCCGCCGCGTCGGCGATGGGCCCTTCGGTGAACGCGAACTCGCCCGACAGCAGCTTGAGCTCGGCGCCGGGCGCGACGATGTCGGAGGCGGCAGCGGGTTTGGGTGCGTTCGGGGCCACCAGTTCAGCCCCCCAGGCCGGCACGGCGGCCAGCGTCAACAGGATCAGGCAGCGAATTATCATGATAATCTCCCTTCATTGGAATGATTCCATCGATCAGTACGCGCCGCGGACCCGCATGGGCATCACATACAGCGAGGTGCGGGCGGTGATAAACAGGATCTTGCGGCTCGGGGCGCCAAAGGTGACATTGGAGGGTTCTTCGGGCACGGCAATCGTCTCGATCCGCTCGCCGGCGGCGTTATAGACGACCACGCCTTTGGACGCCAGATACACATTGCCTTCGCTGTCGAGGGTCATGCCGTCGGCGCCCTCGGGGGCAAACAGCCGCTTATTGGCCAGCGTGCCGTCGGGGGCGATTGCATAGACCCAGATCTTGCTGTCGCCCTGGTCGGCCACATAGAGCGTCTTGCCGTCGGGCGTGCCGATCAGGCCGTTGGGCCGGACCATGTCGGAGATCACCCGCCAGACCTGCTTGCCGTCGGGCGTGATGTAATAGACATGCTCGCCATCCTGCTCCATGCCGTCTTTGCTGCCGTAGCGCGGGTCGGAGAAGTAGATGCCGCCCTTGGGATCGATCCACAGATCGTTGGGGCTGTTGAACTTCTTGCCGTCGTACTTGTCGGCCAGCACCTTGACCTTGCCGTCCGGGGCGATCTTGTAGATCATGCGTCCGGTTCCCGCGCAGGCGACCAGCGAGCCGTCGGCCGCGAAGTACAGGCCGTTGGCCCCGGCGCTGTTGACCGAGAAGGCCGAAAGCCCGGCGCCGATGGTCCACTGCAGGATCTGGTTATTGGGGATGTCGGAGAAGAAGACATTGCCGGCCTTATCCACCGCCGGACCTTCGGTAAACTGGAACCCGTCGGCCAGTTTCTTGACCTGGGCCCCCGGGGCCACGACCGATAACGGCGCCACACTCTGCGCGTTCTTGTCCGCCGACTTCCAGCAACCGATCATTCCCGCCGCGACACACAGCAGCGACGCCATCAACACGCCAGTTCTCATGGACATGTCTCCCTTCCAATCGTTCGTTTAGTTTAGGACTCCGTTCGCGGATCATTATACCGGACCTGCAAACAAAGCAAAGGGATTTCCCGCCCTGACGGGAAACGGCAAGAATCGCCGGCAGGCCCGGAGTTTCCCTTTGCAGTTAGCCCGCTCGAGGAATATAATTTGTCGGCTTTGGGAAAGGGATAGCCCGTTGGCAGAGCCGACAACCAAACGACGGATCTTTTTGAGCGCGTGCGAGCCCAGCGCCGAGATGCATTGCGCCAACCTGATCCGCACGGCCAAGGCCCAGGGGTTCGAGGGTAACATCGAGTGGGTGGGCGTGGGCGGCGCGCAGATGGAGAAGGCCGGCTGCACGATCCTGGAAAACACCGTCCGCCGCGCCGCGATGCTTCACAACGCCTTCGGGCAGATCGGGTTCTTCTATCGCGTGCTCAAGCAGATCCGCTCGTTCCTGGAGACCCACGCCGTCGATCTGGTGATCGTATGCGATTCGCCGGCGTTCAACTTCCATGTGGCCAAGGCCGCCCGCAAGGCCGGCATCCCCGTGCTGTTCTATGTGGCGCCGCAGTTGTGGGCCTGGGCCCCGTGGCGGATCGCCAAGCTCCGCAAGTGCTGCACCAAGCTGGCGTGCATCCTGCCCTTCGAGGAGGACTGGTTCTGCGGCCGCAACATCGACGCCAAGTTCGTGGGCAATCCGCTGTTCGACGAGATCACCATCGACTTTACCGAGGGCTACAAGGACTACACCGGCTACGATCCGCGCAAGGTCAAAGTGGCCCTCTTTCCCGGCTCGCGAAACGCCGAGATCAAAACCCTCTGGCCCGCAATGCAGAGAATCGCCATCCAGATCAAGCAGAAATGGCCCGAAGCCACCTTCACTGCTTGCGCGGCAAGCGAGGAAAAGCTCGAGCAGCTCCGCAAACGCAAGATCACCGGCCTTAAATGCGAATTCACGGTCGGAAATGTTTATGAAACCGCCGACCAGGCCGACTTTGCCCTGGTCGCCAGCGGCAGCGCGACCCTCCAGGTGGCCGCCGCCGGGTGCCCGATGGTCATCCTCTACCAGTCCAGCCGCATCCTGTGGCACCTGGTCGGCCGATGGCTGATCCGCACGCGATTCCTCTCGCTGGTCAACATCCTGGCCGGACGCGAGGTGGTCACCGAGTTCATGCCGTACTTCTCGTCGATCCGCCCCGTCGCCGACCGATGCAGCCGGATCATCGGCAACCGAACCCTGCTGATGAAGACCAGCATGGAGCTGGAAAATCTCGTCTCGCCCCTGTCCCGCGGATCGGCCAGCCAGGAAGTCCTGCAGATGGCCCTGTCGCTGATTCCAGACCCCGGACGGCAGGAAAAAGACCGGGCCCTGGAATCCCACCTCCGCCCCCCCGCCAAAACCCCCCGGTAGTGAACCCGGTTATTTCAGCGCAACAAAAAAGGCCCCGCCGGTTTCGCAGGGGCCTTTTTGTCAGTACTGTTTCTCTGATTTCGGTTATGCAATCCGCCGGCGGAGCAACAGGCTACCCAGACCGAGCAAACCCATGGTCATGGGTTCCGGAATGCACTGGGTCTCGATGGTGAGGCAATCGACATACACCTGGCAATCCCGAGGACGAATGAAGATCTGTTCGAAGTTCGGGTTGGGACGAACCGTCAAGCTGTACACAGCATGATAGTAGGTATTGTCCACCGCGTTCTTCGAGACCAGAGTCATCGGGGCATAAGCGCTGATGTTGCCATCCGGAACGACATAGATCGCCGGGGCTTCGCCATTCTGAGCAGAATAGGTGATCTGCAGCCAGATTTGCTTGTAAGGATTCTGCCGCGGAAAGTTCTTCACCGTGGCGACCATGTCGCTTTCGATGGAACGATCCACAACCCAAACACCCTGATGGCCATTGTCTTCATCGAGCCAAATGGTGTTGTTGAGAAAACTGCCCTTCAGATCAACCTGGGGCATTCCGTAGGGATTGCTTAACGCATCCGGAAACGCCGGATTGGCATTAGTCGAGAACAGCCAACTCTGGAGAGTCGTGTTCACGCCACCACGGAACGGTGCCGGATCCTGATCCGGATTGCAGATGACGACGGCCGACGCCGACGCCGAAATCAACAGAAGTACCACTAATGACACTACACTCTTTTTCATCTTATACTTCCTCCAAATTCATTAACATACCCCGGAACATTTCAGTTCCACATTTGTAACACACTTCCACGACACACACTTTCACACACACATTCGCACTGGGTAAACGATACCCAAGTCACACACATGACTTCTTAGATTATAGTATCCGATTTTGGTTTGAAAGTCAAGCGATCAATCCCGGAAAATCCTGGAATTCCGCAAATTTTTTATATTCNNCCTCCAAAGCCCCCAAATCGACATTCACCTATTGCACAGACAACCGAGATTTCGTATAAGTCATTTACTCACAAGGACTTATGATTACATCGTTCCCATGTCAATAAAACGAGACTTACCTGGTCGCATATATAAGTGCCGATAAAAAAACCCTGCAAAATTCTTTGCAGGGTTATAAATTCGCTGGAAATCGCGATCAGGCAACGCGCTTCCGAGCCAACAGGCCGCCCAGTCCCAAAAGAACCATCGTGACCGGTTCGGGGATGCACTGGGTCTCGATGCAAATCGAATCGACATAGACCTGGCAATCATTCGGACGAATCCGGATGACTTCAAACTTGGGATTGGGCTTGACGATGAAATGATACAGGGCATAGGAATACATGGAATCGACTTTGGNNGGACGAATAGACCAACTGAATCCAGATTTCCTTATAGGGATTCTGCAGCGGGAAGTTGGGCACGCCGATCAGCATATCGCTCTGCAGAGCACGATCGACGATCCAAACACCCTGATGGCCATTGTCATTTTCCAGCCATACAGTGTTGTTTAAGAAACCGCCGACCAGATCCGCAGACGGATTGCCGAATGGGTTTTTCCAACCAGCATCAGGAGCAGCGGGATCGGCCTGGGTTAGAAAATCCCACGCCTGCAGAGTTGTGTTCGCTTCGCCACGGAACGGCGCGGGATTGAGATCCAATACCACCGCAGATGCCTGACCCAGAATCCCCGCCACAACCAATGTTACCAACCACATTCCTTTTCTCATCGCTAACCCTCCGAAATTAAAGGCCTTGTTCACCACTTTCCTTCGTCCATTACGCTTCGTCTTATAATAGCACTACTCCGGTTTCATTAACCCCGTACAATCAGTAATCTACCACTATTATTGGGGACGGTCAACAGAAAAACCCGAAAAAATTCGTTTTCCGAAAAATTATTTGGAGCACCCGCGGGGCATTCCGATCGAAGTGGACCGTTCGTAAATCCTTTTGTGTGAACGATTTACGAAAATAATGGAATGGGTTTGGGTGTCGAAAGATTCATCCGTGGAACGGGAGACAAAAAAAATGTGGGACAGGAATCAGACCCTGCCCCGCTATTTGGCATGCTCGTAACACTTGCTCTGTCCTGTACGGCTTAGCAGGGCGTCAGGGCCCACCGGTAAATCACCTGCCACTCGCTGCAATCGGCCCGGGGTTCCAGTTTGCGTTTGCCCTTGGCCTCGCGATAGATCAGCACGCTGAGGGGATCGGACTGATCAGCAATTCCGGGCATAGAATAGATAGAAGTCTCGACGGACAAACCCGCGCAAG
>PMBP01000535.1 GCA_003152975.1 Phycisphaerales bacterium
GGCAACAATAAGTTTACCGCTTTTGACATTCATGCGTCGATCTTGCTGTTCCTGGCCGTGGTGGTGTTGGTTGCTCTGGCGGTCCTGTTTTCCACGCGGTGCAATGTGGTGCTGACCCTGACCTTCTGCGTTGGGATTTTTTTGCTGGGTTTGATCAGCGACTGGGTCTTCGGCCGCTTTGCCGATACCTACATTTGGGCCCGGATTGGATACATCCTCGTGCCCAACCTGCAGATATTCTGGGCCTCGGATGCCATCTATGGCTCCGGGACCATTCCATTCAAATATATCCTGCAAAGCGGCGTCTATACACTGCTTTACACGGCCGGAATCCTCAGCTTTTCCGTGGCATTGTTCCAAAAGCGGCAGGTGGGATGAGACGGTTGCAACCTGTTATTCTGCAATGGTTTAGGGTCGTGGATGAACAACCATCAGAGGGATTCCTGACGGTTCGTGGCTCGATTTTGTCGATTCGGGGATGAGACGAGAATGGAATCGACGGCCCGGCAGCACCGCAATGGCCTGATCCTGCTGATCCTTCCGGCCATTTTGTGGAGCATGGGGGGGCTGTTGATCAAATCCGTCCAGGCCTCGCCGATGGCCATTGCCGGGTTACGGTCTCTCTTGGCGATTCCGGTTTTGCTGTTCCTGCTTCGGCCAGGGCATCTGTCGTTTTCTCGGGACCAGTTGCTGGGGGCGATTTTTTATTGCGGGACCGTAACGCTATTTGTGGCAGCCAACAAGATGACCACGGCCGCCAATGCCATCCTCTTGCAGTACACTGCCCCGGTGTATGTGGCGATCCTGAGTATCACGATTCTCCGCGAGCCGATCCACCGGCTGGACTGGGTGTCAATCGGGCTGGCCCTGTTGGGCATGGGCCTGTTCTTCTTCGATCAGCTNNGGTATCCTTTGGGCTGATGGTGGTCTTCCTGCGAAAGCAGAAGCAGGCCTTTCCGCTGGGATCGATCCTGTTGGGCAATCTGTTGACGGCCGCGATTAGCAGTCCGTTCTGGATGGGGGTCTCGATTGACGCAACCTCCTGGCGGTATCTGATTGTTCTCGGCGTGATCCAGTTGGGCCTGTCTTATGTGCTGTATTCGGTCGCCATCCGCCATGTCTCGGCGATCGAAGCGATCATGGTCCCGGTCATCGAACCGATCCTCAACCCGCTGTGGGTGTGGCTCTTCCTGAACGAAACGCCGGGACCTTGGGCAATCCCCGGGGGCATCCTGGTGATCGCCGCCTCGATCCTTTGCAGCGTGGCGCGCATGAAAAACGAACCGGCTACGGTTTCCGGACAGGCCGATCGGATCCTACCAGGGAGCTAACTGCCGATACAGTCCTTCATGATTTGCAGGTACCGCTTGCAGGTTTCCACCATGTCGCCGGGGAACTTGTCCTGCTCGATATCCACAAAGCCGTCAAAGCCCGTGGCCTTGAGGGCCTCGACGATGGCGGCGAAATCCATCGCGCCCGTACCGACATGGACGAACTGCCGCATCTTGGCGTCGATATCCCGCATGTGCAGGTTCATCAGCTTTTTCCCGACCTTGTGGATCGCCACAGGCGGATATTCCCGCTGCAGCAGCGTCCAGCCGACATCCATATTGAAGCCCAGGTCCGGATCGCGAATGGCATCCCACAGCCGCAGAAAGCTCACCGCGTCGGGGACGATGGTATGGGTGTGATGCTCGATGGTGAACTTGAGGCCGTGGGCTTTGGTTCGCTGGAGGCACTGTTTGGTGACCTCGATGTAGTTGTCCCACACGGCGTCCCAGTCGAAACCGGGGTCGATAGTGATGTGGTACTTCTCGTTGCCGGAAGTTTCGT
The DNA here is from genome assembly GCA_003152975.1 of Phycisphaerales bacterium. Lineage (GTDB taxonomy): Bacteria > Planctomycetota > Phycisphaerae > Sedimentisphaerales > Anaerohalosphaeraceae > FEN-1350. Next base: position 1,834 of record PMBP01000535.1, read on the forward strand.
AGTACCGAGGCAGATAGCCGTCGTTGGGCGCGTGCAGTTCGCGGGCCCAGGGCGAGACGATGTTGATCTTCGGGGCGCCGAGCTTCTTGCCAATCTTGCAGCCGGCCTCGAAACAGTCCAGGTTACGGTTTCGTTCATCCGCCTTCAGACTGGTCAGCCCTTCGACGACGGGCTGAAACAGCACGAACTGGGCCAGGGCTAGCGTGTTGGCGTCCAGCCGCTTTTTGATCGCGTCAATCTTGGCGTCCGTCCAGAAGCCGGTAATGTCCTGTTTGGAGTTGATGATCAGTTCCGTTCCTTCAAAGCCGATCTTTCCGAGGATATCTATGGCTTCAGTCGGGTCGGCCCCGGGGCTTAAATCGTGAAAACACCAGCTCAGCGCGCCAATCCGGATGCGTCCCTTGCCGGAGGACTTAGCGGTTTGGGGGGCTTGCGGTTTGTTGTCCTGGGCCAGGCCGGCAGCCGAGCCGATACTTGCGGCGGCCAGAGCCGCAGCGGAGGTCTGCAGAAATCCTCTCCGCGTGAGGGACTGTTTCGATTGTTTCATGGTCGATCTCCCGTAGGGTTGATGAAGTTCGGATATCATTATAGCCCCGGGTTCGTTTCGATCCAAATCCAATCCGGCGTTTTTACATGACGATTCCGCGGCCGATCGGTTTTGGTATTGGACACTCTGTTGGCAGAATCTATAATGGGCGATGTCGGAATCAGGGATCGTTTCAATCCGGAACCATATCGAACTTGTCGGGTTTCGAGGGACAAAATGGAATTCGCGAAGCTATTGGAGCATCGTCAACCGGGGTGGTATCGGTGGTGCCTGGGTCTTTTGGCGATCATGTTGACGGGATTGGCGCTGCGACTGTACACCATCGGCTCCGAGAGTTTGTGGCTGGATGAGGGGTTCAGCGCCCTGGCGGCGACACGGCCGACTCTGGAAGATGTTCTGACTTTCATTTATCGGGAGGACCTGCACCCGCCGCTGTACTATGTGATCCTTCATTTCTGGATCGGGTGGTTCGGCGATTCGGAGACGGCCATGCGGATTTTGTCGGCGATCTTCGGGACCCTGTCGATTCCGCTGGTGTATCGGCTGGGTCGCGACCTGATGGATCGCAAGACGGCCTCACTGGCGGCGCTGCTGGCGGCGATCTGCGTCTATCATGTTTTTTTCGGGCAGGAGGTCCGCGGGTATTCGCTGTTTGCGTTTTTGGCCCTGCTGAGCATGGTCTTTTGGGTTCGCCTGTTTGTGCGGCCGGGAGTCGTCACGACGGTGGGATATGTCATGTGTACGGTCCTGACGCTGTATAGCCATCCGTACGGCGTGTTTCATGTGGCCTGCCAGAATGTGATGTTCGTCGTGCTGTGGCTGCTGGAGCGGCCGCTGCGACTGGGGTGGCCGGGGTGGATCGGCGTTCAGTCAATGGTGGGACTTGCTTTTTCGCCGTGGATCACTGTAACCTTTCGCAATGTCGGCCGGGCCCACCAGGGTCAGGCCTCCATGCTGATACCCAGCATCTGGGATATTCCCGGGGCCCTGAAGGCCTTTGCCGGCGATGCGGATTTTATCGCGACCTGGTCGGGCGAACGATTCTGGCTCGGCGGCCTGTATGTCGTATTGATGCTGGTGGGATTGTGGCCGGCCCGATGGGGGAGGAAATGGCGCCA
>PMBP01000380.1 GCA_003152975.1 Phycisphaerales bacterium
TCGATGGACTCGATGGACTGCGACAGTCGCAAAGCCGCGATCACCGCGTCGTCCCGTATGACGGGCACCGCCACATAGCGCATGTTGATATTGAGCGTTTTACTGTGACGGGTGTTGGTTCCGACTTGTCCCTGGAGGGACTGGATTACTTCGGGCCGGTCCGCATGATTTTCCATCTGGGCGGGATTTTCATCCGTGTCCCCCATGACCCGGCCGGACGGGAGGATCGCCGTGATCCGGACCGAACCGGCCTGCCCAAGCCGCTTGCACAACCCGTCCACGGCCGACTCGTCGCCCTGGGAGTAGGTCTCGGCGATTTGCCGCTCGACCATCCGGGCCTGCGACTCCATCGCCTCGGTGGTTCGTTCCAGGTAAAACTGATACAGGTACTTCTCCGCATAGAGGGTCACGGCGGCCAGAGACAAGACCGTAATCAGGAGAAACGGCCAATACAATTGCCATAATAATCTCTTTTTCAGCATCCATCGCATCCGGGGGTTCCCCGGTTCCCATTATTTCTCGTCGGCATCCTGGAAACGGTAACCCACGCCGCGGACCGTTTCGATGCAAGTCCCGACCTTGCCGAGTTTACGGCGAAGCCCGACAATCTGCACGTCGATCGACCGATCGGTCACGGGGTAATCGCTGCCGTGGACCGCATCGACAATCTGGTACCGCGTGAAGACCCAGCCCGGCCGCGACGCCAGGTAATACAGCAGCGAAAATTCCGTGGAAGTCAGGTCCACTATTTTGCCTTTCGCGAATACGCGATGCCGTCCCGGGTCGATTTCAAGATCGTGGACCCGCACCATCGGCGCGGTGCCCGGTTCCAAGACTTTGGTGCGTGCCGGCCGCCGAAGAACGGCCTTCACCCTGGCCAGGAGAACCCGCGGACTAAAGGGCTTGGTGACATAATCATCCGCTCCCATCTCCAGCCCGGCCACCACATCCGCTTCATCCCCCTTGGCGGTCACCATGATGATCGGGATCCGTTCGGTTCGGCCGTCTTTCTTCAGGATCTGGCACACCTCCAGCCCGTCCATGCCCGGCAGCATCAAGTCCAGCAGGATCAGGTCCGGCCCCAGAGTTCCGGCCCGCGATACCGCGTCCGGCCCGGTCGTCACCGCTTCCACCCGGTAGCCGTTTCGAGCCAGGTTGTACCGCAACAGCTCGACGACATCTTCTTCGTCTTCGACAACCAGAATAGTCTGTTCTGCCATAGCCGATATTCCCTTCAACGATTGGCTAAACCTTTCCCGCAGGATCGTGTATGGATTTTACGCAACTATTGTTAGCGTCAAATGAGGAGTTTGCAAGAAGTATGTTTTGCGCCACCGAGGGCGGACTGTGGCGTGTAGATAATTGAAAACCGATGATATTCAGGGCTGCACACTGTGATGAAAAATATGCAGATTGATATTGTAATATGTTATTGAGTACGGTATATTGGTGTCTAATATTAACGATTGTTTGTCGTTCAAGTTGATAGAGGGGCGAGATGAGGCACATTCAGGTCAACAAGAACTCTTCATAATCCGATTCGTTTGAGTTTCTAACATCGCCGCCGATATCTGTAACTCTTTTTTTGTCAAAGACTTATGGAAAGAACGATGCCGATTTCTCCGTGAATTCCTCGGCATTTTGACTCGTTTGCATCTCGAAGTCAGCTCAGATGGTGACCTGAAAATGCCGATAATTATGGGGTTTGCCATGGGACGGCCGGAACGGAAGGATCAGGCCAATTCATGCGGTTAACGGAATGGACAATCCAACAGGATTTGACTACGATACGGTTCAAAGCAAAACCGGAAATTCAAAGGAACGCATGACACAACCTATCACGATCTTGTTTTCGTGTATCGGGCGGCGGGTATCGCTGATCAACGCCTTTCGCGATGCGGCTCGGCGGCTGCGAATACCGCTGCACATCCTCGGCGTGGACGCTTCGCCCCTGAGTCCGGCCTTGCAGTTGTGCGATCAATCGTTTCTGGTTCCGCCGGTCAGCGAAGACGGATATTTACGCGACATGCTTCGGATTATCCGCGATTGTCGAGTGGAGATGCTGATTCCGACGGTGGATCTGGACCTCAAGATTCTGGCGGCCAACCGCGGGCGCTTTGAGCGATGGGGCTGCCGGGTTCTGGTGTCGCGGCCGGAGGTGATCGCGATCTGCCAGGACAAACGCAAGACCTTCGAGTTTTGGCAGAAAAACGGTTTTGACACGCCGAAAACGCTTTCGGCCGCGTCGGCCCTTCGCAAGCGAAAGCTCGAGTATCCGTGTTTCTTAAAGCCGTGGGATGGCTACGCCAGCCGCGGTAACGCCATCGCGCGAACCCGCGAAGAACTGGCCTTTTACGGTCGGAGAATTCCGAATTGCATCGTGCAGGAATATATTCGGGGCGAGGAGTTCACCTGCGACGCGTTCGTCGATTTTGCGATGCGGGTGCGGTGCGTGGTTCCGCGGCGGCGGCTGGAGGTCCGCAGCGGCGAAGTGAGCAAGGCCCGCATTCACCGAGATCCGGATATTATGGAGCGTGTAACTCGCCTTGTCACGGTCCTCGGGGCCGGGCCCGGCGTGATCACGATCCAGCTCATTCGCCGGCCGGACGGCGGGATCAAATTTATCGAGGTCAACCCGCGCTTCGGCGGCGGAGCGCCGCTGTCGATCCGCGCGGGAGCGGATTTTCCGCGGTGGATTTTGCAGGAACTCCGCGGACAATCCCCGCGAATTCGCTTTGACGGGTTTGAGGACGGCCTCTTGATGCTGCGGTACGATGAGGAAGTGTGGGTGCATTCGGCCGGGAGCCAGACACGATGATCTTCGATCAGTTCATCGGGGGCCAGCGGCCGCTCGGCTGGACGCTTCAGTTTTGGCCTGTGCTGGCCAGTGCCTTCGTCTCCGGGCTGGGGGCGACCTGGCTGTGCAAGAGGGTCGCGCTGAAGTTCGGGATCGTCGATCGGCCCAACGCCACCGTCAAGACGCATCGCGAGCCGATCGCGTACCTGGGCGGGGTGGGGATTCTGGTCGGGCTGATTGTGGGGATTCTGACGGGGCTTTATCGGCTCCATCAGGAGCCGTATTTCGGCCAGGCGTTTCGCTGGCTGATGGGGATCGCGGCGGGTGCGGCGATCGCGTGCGTGGTCGGCGTGATCGACGACCTGTTCGACCTCAAGCCCGGCCGCAAGATCACCGGACAGGTGATCGCCTCGGCGGCGCTGCTGATGGCCGGGATTCGACCGGCGATGCATTATGTCACCGAGCCGCTGGGGATCCCGCTCACGGAGACGATGGAGATCGCACTGGGGATTCCGGTGGTGGTTTTCTTCGTGCTGGGGGCGACGAATTCGCTGAACCTGCTGGACGGGCTCGACGGCCTGTGCGGCGGCGTGACGGCGATCATCGTGGCGGCGATGCTGATTCTGGCGGTGCATTTGAGTACCTGGGGATTCAGCCAGACCGGCGACCCCGTCCGCGTGATCGTGTGTTTGGCGCTGACGGGCGGGGTGTTCGGATTCCTGCCGTTCAACCGGCACCCGGCCAAGATTTTCATGGGCGACGCGGGGAGCATGTTGCTGGGGTTTGCGGTGGCGGCGCTGATGATTCTGTTCGCCGAGCGGACGCCGCGGTGGTGGATGGCGTCGATCGTGGCGTTCGGCCTGCCGATTCTGGATACGGCGACGGCGATGGTCCGGCGGCTGATCAACCGGCGGCCGCTGTTCGTGTCCGATCGAGGACACATCTACGATCAACTGATGGACCGCGGGATGACCCTGCGGCAGACGGTGCTGACCTGCTATCTTCTGGCGGGATTCTATGCGGTGATCGGGCTTGTGATGAGCCAGATCCGCACGCGATACGCGCTGGTCGTGTACATCCTCGTCAGTGCGGTTTCAGCGGCGGTGGTGTGGAAAAAGGGGTTTTTTCGGATGGAGGGGATCCGGGGAGCCATCAAGGGAAAAATTAAAGATCAAAAATAAAATATAATAGATACAGAAACAAGATTAAAGATGGGGGGATGATTTTCAAATGTTCATTTCATTTTCACTCCTCGTTGGTCTGGGGTCGTTGGCGCATTCCGCAACAAGAGAAAACCGCTAACCGGTAGAATAATTTGGGGTTGAATATTGGATGGGGGATGGTGTATATTGGGGGGATGGAAGTGTGGACGATCCAAAAGTTGCTGGGATGGATGGTGGAGTATTTCGGCGCCAAGGCCGTGGACAGCCCGCGGTTCAGCGCCGAGTTGCTGCTTGCTCACGCGCTGAAGTGGAAGCGGATCGAGCTCTATACGCATTTTGACGCGGCGGTTGGGGCCCAGCGCCTGGCGGAGTTGCGCGGGTTGGTCAAGCGCGCCGGCGAGCACGAGCCGATCGCGTATCTGGTTGGGGCGACGGAGTTTTATTCAATGACGATCCGCGTGGGCCGGGAGTGTCTGATTCCGCGGCCGGAGACGGAGATGCTCGTTGAGCGGGCGATCGATTTATTGCGGAAGCAGGCCGGCGAGCAGCAGGTGCTGGACCTGTGTACCGGGTCGGGGTGCATCGCGGCGGCGATCGCGAAAAATCATCCGGCGGCGATGGTGGTGGCGACGGATCTCTGCGAGAAGGCGCTGGCGATAGCGGCCGAGAATGTACGGACCCACGGCCTGGAGGCGCGGGTACGGCTGTTGTGCGGGGACCTGTTCGAGCCGGTGATCGCGGGGCTGGATGCGGCAAAGTTCGATTTGATCGCGTGCAATCCGCCCTATGTTAGCGCGGGCGAGTATGAAAAGCTCGACCGCAATGTGCGGGACTACGAGCCCAAGAAGGCCCTCGACGGCGGGGCCGACGGGCTGGATGTGTATCGGCGGATCGCGGCGCGGGTGGGGGAATTCCTGAAGGACGACGGGGCGCTGCTATTGGAAATTGGCTGCGGGCAGGCGGATACAGTGCGGGGACTGCTGGAGGCGGCGGGATTGAAAAACATCCAGGTCTTCAAGGATCATGCCAAGCTGGAGAGGGTCGTGATGGGGAGGAAGTAGGCGCTGGAAGAATGGCAAAGGGCAAACTGCAAAGGGCAAATTGAATTCTACCTCATGCAACGGTACCAGATCGCAAAGGAAATATTCACCACCAAGTCACAAAAAAATTATTGGACAGGATTTACAGGATTGGTAGTAAAATCAAAAATCAAAACGCAAAAATCAAAATGACAGATCCACTGCTGTCCAAGACAAATGGGCAAAAACCTGATCAAAAGCGGATTTTTTGCCTTAAATCACAAAGATAGTCGTATCAAACGAATACTTATCTTGGACAAGAGTGATCTATTTTACTGGTTTTGCCGAAAGACGCCAACCGGCCCGGACCATGCCCGCCGGCACGATATACGAAATATACGGCCTGCCGTGGCGGAGCGTCGCGGCATATTTGTATCCGCCGACAAAGTCGTCGAATATCCGATTTCACGCCCAATGGGCGTGGAATTGCCAAACCCCTCGCAGGATAAGCCAGATAGAACTTTCTGAAATACTGAAGCGTGGTAACCGAAAACCCTTTGCCAAATCGCTCCGTTAGCCCTGTATGATTCCTTTTCGCACCTTGCACACTTTTCTCTCACCTTGCTCACCTTATTTGTCCCGCCCCGAGAAACTCGGTCCCTGAGTAATCTCGTTGCGCGGCAACGAGATATATCGAAGGGCGAGGGGCATAATCCCCCATCATGGCAATCCTTGAATCCTTGAAATCAAGGTTCCCCCCCGAGAAACCCGGTCCCCGAGCTCGTCCTGAGCCTGTCGAAGGGTCGTCACGNNGCCCGAAGGCGGTGCCTGCGAATTTTGCATCTTGTTGCGAAAAACCCACAGGCCGAGATCAGATATACTGCTCTCAAGGATACACAAAGCGGCGTGTTTGTCAAGAGTTTTTTGGAGGATTTTATGCGGACTCTGGGAATCGACATTGGCTCCAATTCGGTCGGCTCTGCCTGGGTAGACACCGACTCGCATCAAATCGTCATGGGCGCAAGCGTATTCCCCGCAGGCGTCGAAGAATCCGACGACAAACGAGGAGCGCCCAAGAATCAAGCCCGCAGGAGTCCCCGTAGCCAGCGTCGCTCCATTGCTC
>PMBP01000101.1 GCA_003152975.1 Phycisphaerales bacterium
CGGCGTGAGGGCCCCACATAGGATGGTATCTCTATAGGTACATGTGCCGCAGGTTCTATTCGCTATTGGCATCGCCAAGCTCCGACTTTCATGACGCCACCGCCAGAATCAGGGCGCCGGTGGCGGGGTTATAACTGATTTTGCGCAGGCCCGTGGGTGCGGGCGGGGCGGTGTGGACGGTGACGGCGATCTCGGCCGAGGAGCCGCTGTGGCGGTTGCCGGCGGCGTCGTAGACGGCCAGGGCGAACTTATAGGCGCCGCAGGCGGTGACGCGGTACCGGGCCCGCAAGAGACAGGTGCCGCGACCGTAGGGCCCCCGACCATAGGGCAGTTTGGCATAGCCCAAGGCATTGACGACCACGGTGTGGCCATAGGGGCCCTTGCCGTAAGGGGCCAGGCCGTACCCGAAGGCCCCGCAGCGGTTGGGAAACAGCTCGAGCTTTTCGGTGGAAACCGGATTGGCATAGTCCACGGTGCCGGTGCCGGCGTCCCAGCAGAGGCGNNAATTTTCGATTTTCAATTTTCAATTTAAACCTCAAAAAAAGCTGCGCTGCGAATAGTGGGTTAAAGTAGACCTGTAAAGTAGGCGACAAAATCGCAGAAGACCGATCCGGCGGTCCAGTGAAACGGCTTACCATCGGGGCCGGGGACCAGTTCCATTTTATCCATGACGCAGTTGGCGTAGGTGCTCGATCCGAAGGTGAAGTCCTCGGCGTCGGCCCACTGCCAGGCATCGATGACGCTGATGGCCGCCTCGATCGTCTGGCGGGCGGCGGCATAGGAGATGCCGGTGGCCCGCAGACGGCCGTGCACCACAAACGACCAGCCCCGCGAGCCGAGCTGCATGGTCGAGACGCCGTGGCTGCCGGGGAATCCGTAGTATTGCCGCTGGGCCCGCCGGGGGGTCGGGGCGACCGAGATCTCAGTACCGAAAATAGTGGTTAATGCGGTTGACATTTTGGTTATGTATCCTGCGTGCCGTATCGTTCGCGGAACGGATCGCGGCCGGTGATGGGTTGATAAATGGTATTGTGGCTGTAATCGAAATTCATCGACACCGGTTTGGATAATTGCAATGCTTTCTTTAGTGTGGACTGCTGAGACCTTGGATTATTACGGTTTCCCCCCAAGTTGATATTTTCGGGCAGGCCGGGAGATTCATCTGTACCACCCACGCGCTGAATCAATTCATCGTAAACCCCTCGCTGATCTTCGGGTGCCTGTTCTCGATTCTTCTTAAGATCGGACACTAATCGATCGATGGCAATCCGACGCAATTCATGGTACGGGCGATTCGTATCGAGAGGATTGATCCTTCTATTTTCTCCGAGTAGTTGCCGTCGATCCAATTCAGATTGGGCCTCTTTTAATCGTCTCGTCCATTCGTCCGTCTCTCTTCCAGTGGCAATATCCTTTGCCGTTTGTTCTGCGGCACCTACCCGCGATCTCCCGAGGTTCGTTTGCATGAAGGCGGCAGCCTGCTCATCTGAAATTCCGAGTTTGGTTTCGAGGAGCCGCTCGAAGTTCTCCGCCGAAACGCCAAACTTTGGCTTGGGAGGTTTNNCGCCTCATCCCAGGCATCCTCCTGGGCCTTTTCGTCATCTTTGAAAATTCGATCCAGATCCGCTTCGGACATCGCGGCCGCTCCGAGTTTTGGCGCCAGTCGTTGGAGCATGGCGGCGACGGCCGGATTCTGGATGCCGCCGACATTCTTAAAGGACTCCTGGGCCTTTGTCATCAGGGTGGCTGCCATCTTGGGTGATTCCAGTCCACCGGACTTTTGTAATGCGGCGATCTGCTTTGTCCAGTAATCCTGTTTGCCGACGGTCCCGGTGGCGGCNNGGAATAAACGAATGACAGCGTGGATTCCCACAAAACCTGAAATCATTCGTAAAGCCCCAGCATGAACGCTATGGATGATCCGATCCAGCCAGGTCGCCTTCTGTCCAATGCCCTCGAATCCCTGCCCAGCGGCGGCGCCCGCCTGCTGGGTTGCCTGGCCAACGGCCGCCGTGGACTGTGTGACCTCACCGAGGACCGGAGTGAGCCCCATTGCGGCCTCTTTTTGCAATTGAAGCCCGGTAAGGACATCCTGCTGTGCCGCACTCNNATTTTCGATTTTCAATTTTCGATTTCACAAGCGAGACGCCTGTGCCATAAATTGTATATTGGATATTTGAAATTGGAAATTAGGTCGCATCGGCGATGGTGATGATCTTGTTGGCACCGGCCAGGGTGAGCTGGGTGGTCACATCGTTGCAGACCTTGAACGGCACCGTAAACTCCGAGAAGTCGGCATTGGCATTGGGCGAGGCCTTGGCAGAGCCGAAGATGACCCCGGCGATGGTGAGGATCTTGTTGGCNNGCCTGGCGGATCGTGGCGACCAGCGAACTGCGGGCGGCCAGGAGAAGGTCCTGGCACTTGAGCTTTGCCGATGTGATTGCGGCATCCTGGAAGGAGATCGAGCCGGAGACCGACATGCCGTTAAAGTCGGCATCGACGGCCGTATAGGCGACATCGCCGTCGTTGGAGGCCTTGCGGATCGGGATCGTGATCTTCGCCGACAGGTTGGTGACATGGTAGATCGACACGGCGCCGTGAAGGGTCGTCAGGATCCGGATCCCGCCCCGTGCGGCGGGCAGGTAGGTCGGGGCCGCCTGACTATCGAGCGGGACATGCAGATTGGCGATGGTGTTGGCGGGGTCGGCCGCCCGGCACTCGAAACTGCACGAGCAGGTGGCCAGGGCGTTGGCCTTCTCGCCGGAGGACAGCGACAATTCCGCGTCATAAACGACGGGATTGAGCAGGGTATGCTTGACATATCCCGTCGCCTCGGCGACGCCGGACTTTCGCTCGTAGAAGGCATAGGTCCCCAGCGTGCCGGTCAGGAGGTTGATCATCTCGACCCAGTCCTGGGAAACCAGCGAGCCGCGACAGTACTGCGTGCACCGATCGATGATCGGGCATTGGAGACCGTCGGGACCGGAGGCGAATTCCTGATCGTACCCCTCGTCGATGCT
>PMBP01000220.1 GCA_003152975.1 Phycisphaerales bacterium
AAACCTTATCAAGACAATATCTTCCAATCAATAGGTATCTCGAACTGTTCATATGTTCATATATGTACGATTGATCATTCTAAGAATGTCGTACTACCTTGTCAACGGCAAATTCCGAACGATTTCATGACCTTCTACACGCTGTTTCTATCGATCAACAAGAAATTGTTAATGTTATAAGTTAATATTAAACAACAACTTAAGACATTTTACAATCATGTTCATGTACCATTTTATGAATCAATCGGTTGACAGGTGGAGAAAAACAAATTATGATGATCAATTGAACATGCACGATCATATGATATGGATTAACATGGCTCGGGATAAAACACAGAAGAAGTTGCTCTACAAGGTTGCCAAGGCTTATTACGAAGACGGTTTGACGCAACAACAGATCGCCGATAGCTTTGGCATGTCGAGGATTCGGGTCTCAAGACTCCTCCAAAAATCGATTGAGGAAAAGGTGGTCTTGATCACCATTAATCCCCCGCCTCACACCACTGCCGACCTTGAAAGAAGGCTGGAAAAGGCTTATGGCCTCAAAGAGGCCTTGATCGTCGCTCCGGACGACAAGAATCCACACTCCATAGTCTCCGCGATCGGCAAGGCTGCGGCCAATTATCTGGTTCGCTGCATCCAAGGCAACGATGTTATCGGGCTAACCTGGGGTACGGCCGTGCTGTCCGTGATCAATTCGCTACCGGCCGTTCGCTTTCCCGATGTCAAAATCGTCCAGCTCATCGGCGGTCTCGGTAAGCCGCAGGCCCATACGCACGGAACGGATTTGGCGCGGCGGATGGCACAGAGTTTCGGCGCGCGCCCGCACCTGCTCGGCGCGCCGGGCGTGGTGCAGACGCGGATGGTGCGGGATTCACTGATCACCGATCCACAGATCGCAGAACCGCTGAAGCTGGCCGAGCAGGCCGACATCGCGGTGGTCGGAATCGGGACGCTGCTGCCCGACTCGACGCTGGTAAAATCCGAATGCATCTTCACGGATGCGGAGATCGAATGGCTCCGGCAACTGAGCTGCGTGGGCGATATCGCGCTGCAGTTTTTCGACAACGACGGCCGGAAGGTCTTCACGCCTCTGGATCAACGGATCATCGGACTGACGCGAGAACAGATGCAGCGGATCGGACGGGTGATCGGCGTGGCCGGCGGGATGGACAAGCTGGCGGCGATTCGCGGGGCCCTGAGGGGCAAGTGGCTCCATGTGCTGGTCACCGACGAAGAAGTCGCCCTCACCCTGCTGCGGGAAGTGGAGGGGGAGAATCCGGCAGTGGAGCCCAAACAAGAAGTCGTCAATGAGGATGAATAAATCCATACCTCTGGAGAGACTCGGATGAAACTGGCATTGAATACCTATGTTTATGAAGTGGCCAAGTGGCCTATCGAAAAGACCCTCACGAGCGCCCACCGGATGGGATTCCGATACACCGAGTATTCCGCCTGCGGATCGGGCGACCCGACGACAATGACTGCACGCAAACGCCGCGACATGGTCAGGATGCACAAAGACCTCGGCCTGCACAGTTCGCAGATGTTGTTGGCCAAGGTTGAACACATGGCCTGTCCGAGCGCGCGCATTCGCGGCGAAGTTCTCGACTACATGAAGCGGTGCAGCGAGTTTCAGCTCGAGTTGGGCGGGCGGCAGGTGCTGGTCTGCTGGGGCTGCGGGGTGCATCTTGCCGAGATGCTGCCGGAAACGGCGTGGCTCAATTCTATCGACGCCATCCGCAAACTGGCGCGGTGGGGCCTGTCGCAGGGATTGCTGGTGGACCTGGAGATCGAGCCGCATGTCTATTTCATCCTCAATAGCAGCGACAAGGCCGCCAGGATGGTCGAGGATATCGGAATGCCCAATGTGTTTCCGAATCTGGACATTGGGCATTTCGTGATCAATCGCGAGGGTCCGCAGCGAATCGAGAAGATTCGGGACAAGATCATTCATATCCACCTGAGCGAGACACAGGGCTACGACCACACCAACAGTATTCTCGGTACTGGGACAGTGGACTTTGCCTCCTATGTCCGCAAGGCCGTGGAGCTTGGGATTGAGGCCAACTGTGCCCGTGTCGGCGAGCCGTGCATCGCCGGCATCGAGATGGGCGAACCGCATTTCCCCGTGGACGATCCCGACCGCTGGATGCAAAAGAGCCTGCGCTTTCTCAAGGGCCATATGCCAGAAGTGACACGATAGTGCAAACTCCATAACCAACATCCTTCTTCGAGGGAAATATATGAGAAAAGACAAGCTGACATTTGGCCTGATCGTGGGAACGCGCGGCGTGTTTTCCTCCGAGCTGGCCCGGATAGGACGCGAGGAGTTGATTGCACAAGTTCACAAACTCGGCCACCGGGCCGTTGTTCTTCCTGCCGAGGCCACGCCGACCGGCGCGGTGGAGACGATTGCCGATGCCAAGAAATGCGCGGCACTGTTCAACCAGCATCGCGACTGGATCGACGGCGTGATCATCTCGCTGCCGAACTTCGGCGACGAGCTGGGGATCATCAACACGCTTCAGTGGGCCAAGCTGGGCGTGCCGGTGCTGGTGCAGGCCTGCGACGACGATCTCGACAAGCTGGACACGCAGCACCGCCGTGATTCGTTCTGCGGCAAGCTGTCGGTGTGCAACAATCTGGTGCAGTACGGTATCCCGTTTACGGACACCGCAACGCACACGGTGGCGATCAACAGCCCGGCGTTTGTCCGCGATCTCGAACAGTTTGCGGGCGTGTGCCGTGTGGTCAACGGCCTGTGCAGCGCGCGGATCGGGGCGATCGGCACCCGGCCGGGGGCATTTCAGACGATGAGGGCCAGCGAGAAGCTCCTACAGGTCTCCGGGATCACGGTGCTGCCGGTCGATCTGTCGGAGATCATCGCCGCGGCGACAAAGGTCGATGTGGCCGGTAGCCGGGCAAAACGGAAGCTGTCGGAGATGAAGGCCTACGGCAAAACCCCGGCGGGGATCAGTAACTTAGACGCCAAGTTCGAGCGGAATGTGCGGTTGTTTCTGGCGATGGAGGACTGGATGAACACCAACGAGATTGACGCGGCGGGCGTGCAGTGCTGGACCTCGATCCAGCAGAACTACGGCTGTGCGGCATGCCTGACCATGAGCATGATGAGCGACAGCCTGCGGCCGTGCGCCTGCGAGGTGGATATCGCCGGCGTGACGGCCATGTACGCGCTGGTGTTGGCCAGCGGAAAAGCGGCGGCGATGGTCGATTGGAACAACAACTACGGGACCGACCGCGACAAGTGCGTCGCCCAGCACTGCAGCAATTACCCCAAGAGCTTCATTGGCAAGTCCGTCGAGGTCTCGACGCTGGATGTCCTGGGCACGGCCCTGGGTGCCGAGAACTGCTTCGGAGCCGTCAAGGGCAAGGCCGAGCCGGGACCGATGACCTACCTGCGGATCAGCACCGATGACCGCAACGGGCGAATCCACGGCTACCTGGGGCAGGGCGAGTTTACGAGTGACCCCTTCAACATGTCCGGCGGTATCGCTGTCAGTAGGATTGAAGGATTGCAGCGGCTCTTTAAGCATATCTGCAAGCAGGGCTTCGAACATCATTGCGCGATGGTGCGGACGCACTGTTCCGAGGTTGTCAAAGAAGCGGTGACGACCTATCTGGGGTGGGATCTGTATGTGCACGAGTAAATGGACAGTGTTTATATCAATATGGTTCCTGTTACCCGCGATGGTATTGGCCCAGTCGGCCGACTGGCAGAAGGTGGTCTGGCGGGAACCGCAGGTACGGTATCTGCTGGCCGACATGACGATGGGCGGTAATGTTGCGATGTACCGCGAGTACGCCGAGAAGGAAAAAGACCCTGATTCGCGCGAGGCGATCCGGCTGTGGGATGCCGGGGTTCGCGTGGCCAACACCGGCGACTTTGAGCGGAAGTGGGTGGCCAACCAGTATGGCAAAGACGGGCGGGTGATGCGGATCGTCTTTCGGGGATCCAATCGTACGATTACCGGAAGCGAGGTTTTGTTGACCTCAGATTATTCGCTAGATCAGGGCGCAATCCGGATTATGTTGCTTGAATTATCGTTGGGATGGCCAATCGCCGAGATCAAAGAGCCGCAGGCCAATCCTTCCGTCGCCGAGGCATTGCGGCGTTGGGACGAGGGCGTTCGAGTCCTGAATCTGCACTGGTTCGAGGCCAAAGGGCAAGGACAGCAGCGGCGGATCGTCTATCGAGGGACAGACAGCAAGGTCGATGGCACGAAAGTCCAGTTAAACTCCGATCTGACATATCCCGAAACGAATGTGCGGTATTTCATGGCCGACATCGCCCTGGGCGGGTCGGTCGAGTTCTATCGAAAGACCGCGGAGGTCGCCCACGAGATGGGATGCCTGGAGGCGGTACGCCGGACAGAGGAGGGCTACACCATCACCAACCTGGACCAATTCGAACGCAAACAGGTGAACGGCCAAACCGTGATCACCCGCAAGGGCACTAACGAGCGAATCAGCGGCATGGAAGTCTGGCTTAGCAGCAATGCCAAGAGAGCGGCCGGGCCGACAGAGGATGCGCGGCCCGGCAATATTTCTGAAGGCAAAAAGGGCTCATCGTGAACAGGGGGATCGAAATAATGAAACAGTTTTCCTGTTTGTTGGTGCTGTCGTTAATTCTCTGGAGCCCGAGCCTTGTTCAAGAGGGTCTGTATGCGTCTGAGCCGGGAGCGATCTCTCCGGCCGGAATGGATTCGGGAATCATTTCGATTACCGATTTCGGCGCCAAACCCGATGGGGCGACCGATTGCACCGTGGCTATCCAGAAAGCGATCGATTTTGCTTCGGCCAAGGGCGGCATCGTCCAGGTCCCAGTCGGACGGTTCCTGGTCCGAGGTAACATAGTGATGAAAATGGGCGTGCACCTGTCGGGCATCAATCAGGCCCCGCAGTCTTGGGAGCCGGCGACGGGTTCGATATTGCTGCCGACGGCGGGACGCGACAACGAGGAGGCGCAGGCCTTCATCGAGATGCGAAGCTCGACCTCGATTCGGGGCGTGACGATCTATTATCCGGAACAGAAGGTCGAGGACATCCGGCCGTACCCATGGACAATCCAGATCCGGGCGGATCCGGCCAACGAGAAGGAGGTCAGCTTCGATTGCACGGTGGAGAATGTCACGCTGATCAACAGCTACAATGGCATCCGCACGGGACCGACGGAGAACGGCCGGCACCGGATCTTCAGCGTGCATGGCTGCATGCTGCGGCGCGGCATTCTTGTCGAAGGGACCGGCGATATCGGCCGGCTCGAGAATGTCCAGATTCATTCGCACTTTTGGGCCCACCCGGCGTTTGGGGGCAACTGGAACAAGGTCTTTGCCTTCATGCAGCAGAACCTCGAGGCGTTCATTTTCGGCCGGACGGACTGGGAGTATGTGACCAACACCTTCGTATTTCCGGCCAAGGTCGGCTACCGATTCATCGAGAGCAAGGGTTCGGATTGGGGCGGTGCGTGCAACGGACAGTTCTCCGGCATCGGGGCCGACGCCTGCGACACCTGTGTGCTGGTCGAGTCGATCCAACCGCAGGGGCTCTTGATTACCAACGGCCAGTTCAACGCCCATCGCGTCGGCCGCAGCACGCAGGTCGTCGTCGAGCCGGGATGCTCGGGCAACATCCGCTTTGTCAATTGCGGATTCTGGGGACCGGTGCTGCACAACGCGGCGATCCGCGGTAGCTCGTTTGTCTCCTTTTCGGATTGCTATTTTTCCAACGATAACCGGAAGGACCCCGGCTATTCGATCGTGGCCGAAGGCGGCAAGCTGCAGGTCCAGAACTGCACTTTCGACGCCCGCTCCAAGGATCGCCAGCCCGGCAACGCCTGGAGCCAAAAGGATGATCGGATCCAACCCGGTGCGGTGCACCTCAAGCCCGGGGTCATGAGCGCCATCGTGCGTGGCAACAATGGGTACTATGGCGTGAATATCAACAATGAGATCGGCGACAAGGCTATCTTCGCCGACAACGAACCGTATCGGCCTCAACCGTAAGGAGGATACGCCATGCGAGTCCTGATCATCGGCGGCACCGGAAACATCAGCACACCCCTGACCAAGGCCCTGATGGACAGGGGTGTGGGGCTGACACTGTTCAATCACGACACCCAGTCACCCGACTGGCTGCGAGGTGTTCGCGTGATCACCGGCGACAGGACGCGGCGTGATGAGATGCAACAGAAGCTGGCGGCGCTTGGGCCGTGGGATTGCGTGATCGACATGATCGCTTATGAGCCGGAAGACGCCGAATACGATGTGCGGATCTTTCGCGGGCGGACGCGGCAGTTGATCTTCTGCAGCACGGTCGATGTCTATTGCAAGACGCCGAAGGCCTATCCGATTACTGAAGACAACGGGGTGGTCGAGGCATTGCCGAGTTTTCCGTATGCGTACAAGAAGGTGGCGTGCGAAAAGATTCTGTGGGAGGCCAATACCCGCGGCGACTTTGCCCTGACGGTAATCCGGCCGGCGTTCACCTACAACGAAGGCTGGAGCCCCGGCGTTCACACCTTCGGCGGGCAGAGCTATCACCTGGACCGCCTGCAGAAGGGCAAGCCGATCC
>PMBP01000279.1 GCA_003152975.1 Phycisphaerales bacterium
AGATATAGGTATGCGTGTCGATCTTGCCGGCTTTCCATCCGGCCTTGAAAGCGGCTGTTCGAAGGCAGGTCGTGCGATCGATCCGGATCGGCTGGGTATAGGTGATGCCGTTATTCAGGGTCGGATCCGTCCCGATGAGCGTATAGCGGATTGTGGACACCGGGGTGTCGGTGGCGATGGTGACCATGAATGTCGAGGTATAAAAACCCCGCGGAACGCTGGATTGCGTGTTGCCCACGATGCCGAGGACATCTCCGGCGTTGGCCTTGCCCGGCGTCAACACGGAAAAATACCGCTCGACATCCGCCTGGTATAAGCCGTACGAAATGTTCTTCTTCTGCGGCGGATACCCGAACTGCCCCGGCGAAAACTCGTAGCTCTTGAATTCCGTCGCCGTCCGGCCCGCCGGGGTCGTCAACGCCAGATATTCCCCCGCCGTATCCAGTTTGAAATTCGTGTGCCAGTACCCCTTTGTGTCTTTAAAGGGATAGTTTGTCGGATAACTCGACTGCTCCTTCTTCGACGCGAACACGATCAGGTACTGGCCCGACCCGATGGTGGCTCCGGCCGGAAACGACCACAACCGCGGAGTCGCCGCCGTATCCGTCAGCGACCAGCCCTCCAGGTTCACCGTCGCCCCCGACGCATTGTACAGCTCGATCCAGTCCGACGATTCGCCGTTGCCGTCCAGAATCTCGCCGCCCTCCAGCGGCAACTTGCTGTCGTTTTCGGCCAGGAATTCGCTGATCACCACCGGCCCATAGATCTTCAGCCAGTTCGTCGAGATCGGCGCCAGGTCCGCGATATTCACCGCCCCGTCGTTGTTGATATCCACGCAATGCTCCACCGTCGAGCCCGTCGAATACACCAACCCGATCTCCGAAGCCGTCAACGCCCGGTTGTAGATCCGCACATCGTCCAGCAGCCCCTTGAAATACTCGACATCGTTGGCCCCGATCCGAACCTCCGAAAGAGTGACGGTATTAATGGCCGCCGCGGTGGTCGTGACCGTCTCCAGCATGCCATTGACGAATAGCTGGATATCCCGCGTATTCGACTTGCCCGCCGGCAACACCGCCGCCACATGGACCCACTGGCCGGTATTCACCACCGAGGTGCTGACGGTCCCGCCCCCGAAAACCTGCACCCGAAGCTGTCCCAAGGAAGTGATCCGCATCTCCCACATCCCGCCGGCGGTATTCCGGTCTCCCCAGTACAGAATCGGAACGGCCGGGGCGGTCGTCTGGATCCAGGCCGCACAGGTTCGCGGACTGCTGCCGGAAATGCCCGGGTAACCGGGAATCATGACATAATCATCCACCCCATCCAGTTCCAGCGCGCCGCCTTGCTTGCCGCCAGTCGGCCGCCATAGGGGATTGCCCTCGATTAATCCCGGATGCTGGCCGGTCAGATCGGAAACCTGGAGATTGTCCGTTTCGTCCAGTTTCCAGTCGGATACCATCCCCGGCTCGGGGCAGATCCAGCCGGGGAAAAGCCATTTTTCGGCTACTTGGATCAGGTCGGACATGCCGACAATACAATCGCCATCCTGATCTCCGATTGGACAGTCCAGGGCATATAAGGAGGGGATTGAAAACACAGAAACGAACAAGATTGCGATATACAATATCGTCTTATGCATGCAATAATCCATGATCCCGTCTCATTCAGGTTCAGATGTCATTCTTATGAGGATTCGATCACCCTGCCTGTTACAAAGAATATACGAATTGGCGGTATTATCGGATGCAGAGAAAATCACCCTTTCCGCGAGAAATTCGTCGATCGTCCCTGAAAACAAAACCATTATACGGATTTTCGTCCGAAAACACAAGCGGATTCACCGTTAATCCATGGCCAGAACGGGATTATAGCCAGGGCTGGGGATGGAATACTCTATCTTTTTCGAGATTGATACCGCTGCTGGGCTTGCTGGAAGCATAATCGCTCTTCGTCGGTCTGCGGGAGCAGGGGGGTGACCGCGACCGGGCGGCTGGCCTCGTCGATGGCCACAAAGGTCAGGTAGGCCGTGGTAGCCAGGCCGGAAAATCCCCTCTGGGGGTTCTCGTAGCGGACTTGGACCTCCACCTGCATCGAGGTCCGACCCGCATAGATCACGCGGGCTCGAAGATGCACATGTTCGCCGATCCGGATCGGCTCCAGAAACGACATCGACTCGATCGATGCCGTGACGACCTGGGTGCCGGCATGTTTTTGTGCCGCCATGGAGGCCACCATATCGATCCACGCCATGATCACTCCGCCGAATGCGGTCCCGTAGGGGTTCGCCTGATCCGGCATCAGGAGGTAACGGCTATCCACCTGGCTATCCGATGGGGTCTTTCCGGGCTGGGTCATAGGGGACTCCGGGGCAAAACGCCAACAAAAAAGGCGGCCATCGCCGCCTTGCTTGCTTTTGGCTTGTGCCTTAGTTGGTGATGATATCCACCTTACGGCCGCGAAACTTCACGACGCCCTCGGTCAGGGCAAACAGCGTGAAATCCCGCCCCATGCCGACATTGAATCCGGCCTTGAAGGGCGTGCCCTTTTGCCGAATGATGATCGCTCCGGCCTTGGCGACCTCTCCGCCGTACAACTTCACGCCGCGGTACTTCGGGTTGCTGTCGCGGCCGTTCCGTGTCGATCCTTGTCCTTTTTTATGTGCCATAATAATCTCGCCTTGTATGGTTTCCTGATCTATAAACCGCTTTCGAGCAATGCATTATAGGTATCGACCCCCGGGGTGTCTACGAAAAATCCAAAAAAATTCGCGGTTTTTTTGCCTCCCCTCCGCCCCCGCGCGGGGGTGGAGGACGGGATGGAATCCCGTCTAACCGCCAACAATTCCCTTGAATCGCACGCCTTTTCCCGACACAATAGGCCATTTAAGAGAAAGGAAACCGAATGAAGGCCTTGGTCTTGAAGGAATACAAGCGGCTGGTCGTCGAGGATGTGTCCGTTGGCCCTCTCGGGGCCGGCGAAGTCCGCATCCGGGTGCGGGCCTGCGGCATCTGCGGCAGCGACATCCAC
Organism: Phycisphaerales bacterium; assembly: GCA_003152975.1. Taxonomy (GTDB): domain Bacteria; phylum Planctomycetota; class Phycisphaerae; order Sedimentisphaerales; family Anaerohalosphaeraceae; genus FEN-1350. Next base: position 3,031 of record PMBP01000279.1, read on the forward strand.
GGCTACGACGGCAGCACCGGCCGCCGCCGACCGCCGCTGGTCATGGGCCACGAGGCCGCTGGCGAAATCGCCGAATTGGCCCCCGATATCGCCGGATACCGCATCGGCGACCGGGTCACCTTCGACTCGACGATCTCCTGCGGCCGCTGCGGATTCTGCCGTCTGGGCCGGATCAACCTGTGCGACAATCGGCGGGTGCTCGGCGTCTCCTGCGGCGAGTATCGCCAGGATGGGGCCTTCGCCGAGTTCGTCACTGTCCCCGCGAGGATTCTCTATCGGCTGCCCGACGCTGTCTCGTTTGAGCACGCCGCGATGGTCGAGGCAATCTCGATCGCCGTCCACGCGGTCAGCCGCAGCCCGCAACCTCTTGGCAAGTCGGCCGCCGTCATCGGCGCCGGGATGATCGGCCTGCTGCTTATTCAGGCCGCCCGCGCCGCAGGGTTTGGACGGATCATTGCCGTCGATGTGGATCCGGACCGGCTTTTGCTGGCACGGACCCTCGGTGCCGACGAAACGATTCTCGCCGGCGGTGGCGACCCGGCCGCGGCCGTCCGCGAGCGGACCGGCGGCAGGGGGGCCGAGGTGGTCTTCGAGGTCGTGGGCTCACCCGATACCCTGACGACGGCCGTCCAGTCGGCGGCCAAGGGTGGCGCCGTTGTGCTGGTCGGCAATCTTACGCCCCAGGTGCCGCTGCCGCTGCAATCGGTTGTCACGCGCGAAATCTCGCTGCTGGGCTCCTGCGCCTCGTGCGGCGAGTATCCTCTGTGCCTGGATCTGCTGGCTGGCGGCGCGATCCGCGTCGAACCCCTGATCTCGGCCGTGGCCCCGCTGGCCGATGGGCCCGCCTGGTTCGACCGCTTGTACGCCCGCGAAAAAGGTCTGATGAAGGTTATTCTGGTTCCATAATATTGACAAGGATGATGCGATGACGACTAATCCGTTTGATCTTACCGGCAAAGTGGCGATCGTGACCGGCACAAGCCGTGGCCTGGGCCAATACATGGGCCGGGCGCTGGCCCGAGCGGGTGCCGACCTTGTGATCACCGCGCGAAAGCGGGAAGCCCTGGGGGATTTCCAGCGCGAGATCGAATCCCTCGGCCGCCGGGCCGTGCCGCTGGAGTTGGATGTCCGCGACTACGGCAGCATTCAGCGAATGGCCGAGCAGGCCGTCGTCGCCTATGGCAAGATCGACATCCTGGTCAACAACGCCGGCTGCAATGTCCGCAAGCCCGCCGTCGATGTCTCCTGGGACGATTGGAACCTGATCCTCGATACCAACCTCCGCGGCACATTCTTCGTCGCGCAGGCCGTCGCCCGCACGATGATCCCGCGCCGCTACGGCCGGATCATCAATATCGGCTCGGTCACCTGCGTGGCCGGCTATGCGGGCCTTGCGCCCTACTGTGCCAGCCGCGGCGGCGTGCGGCAGCTCACGATGAGCTTGGCCGACGACTGGGGCCCCCACGGCGTCACCGTCAACTGCCTGGCCCCCGGCTGGTTTAAGACCGCCCAGAACGCCGTCCTCTATGACAACGCCGAATGGGTCGAGTACCTCTGCGACCGCATCCCTCTCAAGCGGCCCGGCCAGCCCCGCGACCTCGATGGCGCCGTCGTCTTCCTGGCCTCCGACGCCTCCGAGTACATCACCGGCCAGACCCTGCTGGTCGATGGCGGCATCTCCACCGGCGCCACCAAGGCCATGATTGCCAAGAAGTAGCTGGATTGGGTCAGGACCTCCCGGCAACACGATCATCGGAGGCCCATCCAGATCGATCCGCCAATCCGGATTTTTTTCGATACAGACGCCGGGGATGGTGATATACTATAGTGTAGAGTCTTGTCGGGCCTGTCCTCTCCGTGGGCGCAAGGCCAATCGTAGCCCGTGTGGGTTTGCGAGGGATTCCCGGCAAAGATCGAAAAATACCCGATGGAGCCAAACAACGGATTGCTTCAGTTTTCCGCGGTTGAGCCGGATCATGCCGATGTCTTTGGGGCTAGCGTCCGAAGTGCACTCCCCGCAGGAGCCATGATTCGATCTTTCTGAACAACCGGACCGGTTGTCGTTCTTTTTTAATTGGGGTGCAGGATGAAAATTCTCCTCTTGAATCCGAAGTTTCCGGATACATTTTGGAGCTTGAAGAGCGCCATCAAGTTCATCTCCCGCAAGTCGCTGATGCCGCCGATGGGATTGCTGACGGTCGCGGCGCTGCTGCCGGAGTCGTGGGACAAGCGGCTGGTGGACCTGAATACCGGCCGCCTGCGTGACAAGGATCTCCTCTGGGCCGACTATGTCTTCATCACGGCCATGGCCATCCAGCGGAAATCGGTGGACGAGGTTCTTCAGCGGTGCAAGGCCCTGGGCGTCAAGACGGTGGCCGGGGGGCCGCTGTTCACGAGCATGCCGGAGGAATATTCTCCTCATGTCGATCATCTGGTGCTCAAAGAGGCCGAGATCACGCTGCCGCTGTTTGTGGCCGACCTGCAAAACGGCACGGCGCAACGGATGTACACCACGCGCGACAAGGCCGACCTGCGAAAGACGCCGGTTCTGCTATGGAACCTGATCGATATCAAAAAGTACGCCCTGATGCCCACGCAGTATTCGCGGGGGTGTCCGTTCAATTGCGATTTCTGCGATGTCACCACGCTCTTCGGCCACGAGATCCGCACCAAGGATACCGCCCAGGTCATCGCCGAACTCCAGACCCTCTACGATACCGGCTGGCGGGGCAATGTCTTTTTCGTCGATGACAATTTCATCGGCAACAAGGCCCGCCTCAAATCGGAGGTCCTCCCGGCGATCGAAACCTGGATGCGGGACCGGGAGTTTCCCTTTTCGTTCAACACGCAGGCCTCCATCAACCTGTCCGACGACGAGGACCTGATGCAGTCGATGGTCCGCGCCGGCTTCGATTGCGTCTTCGTGGGCATCGAGACCCCCAGCGAAACCTGCCTGAGCGAATGCAACAAGGTCCAGAACAAAGGCCGCGATCTGGTCGAATGCGTCGCGAAAATCCAGCGGGCGGGCATGCAGGTCCAGGCGGGCTTTATCCTCGGCTTTGACAGCGATGAGCCGGGCGTCTTCGACAACATGATTCGTTTCATCCAGGACAGCGGCGTGGTCGTCGCCATGGTGGGGCTGCTCAACGCCCCGCGGGGTACGGGCCTGTATCGGCGGCTGGCCGGCGAGCAGCGGCTGACCCGGCCGTCCAGCGGCGACAACATGGACTGTTCGATGAACTTCCTGCCCAAGATGGGCATGCAAACGCTGATGACGGGATACCATAAGGTGATCCGAACCATCTATTCGCAGTCGAATTATTGCCAGCGGATTCTGACCTTTCTGAAAAATTACAAAGCGCCGACCGATCGATCCATGAATCTGGGATACTATGAGATCCGGGCGTTTATCAAGACCATCTGGGAGTTCGGGATCCTGCGGCCCGGCCGTCGGTATTACTGGAAGCTGATCTTCTGGTCCCTGCGAAAACGCCACCGCCTGCATCTGGCCGTCACCTTCATCATCTACGGCTACCATTTCCGCAAGATGATCCAGGCGCTGGAACGGGTACCGGTTCAGATCTGACCGATATGGCAACGGACGAGAAGGTATCGCGCACAGCGGCCGCGAAGGCCAGAACCCAAACCCTCTCGACGACCCTCGACGACCTCCACGATAGCGAACGTCTCCGTTCGGCTGCCCCCAGTCCCCTGCGTCCGGGGTTTACCGATCGCCAGGAGGGAAAGTGCCGGACGGCCTGCCGAGTCCACGCGTTCGGGTACGCCCGGCGGATTGTTCTGTCGGCCATGGCCGGCGAGCTTGACAGCGAAAGGTTGTTTTTCGATGTGGTCGGCCTTCAGCAGCATCTCGCCGAAAACGCTCGGATGCCCGTGGATACAACGCCCGTGGATACTCGATCGGTTCGACTGTTCAGTTTCGGTGGGCCGATGAGCGTTGTGGTCAGCCGTTTCTGTGTCGAAGTCCAGGGCCTCTGTTCCCCCGGCGATATCCCAAACCCGCCGACGATCACCGGCCTCCGGAAGTGGGCAACGGAAACGCAGCGGATTGTCCGGATTCAGTTCGCCGGGTTGGCTCTGGAGACAATCCGCCGGGAACTCGACGCGGTTGCCGACAAACTTGCGGAGCACGAACCCTCGGACGGATGAGCACGCCTGACGCAGAATACCTTGTCCTGTCATCGGACGATTGGATCACGATTAACTTCTACCTATAATCCAGGAAGTGCGGGGGCAAAAATCAATGCCCCCTGCTTTACATGTTGGTGTTCGCCGTCAGCCGGAAGTGGGACCGTTATCTGCCCTCCACGCAAAACAGGTGCTGCTCGCCGCGGATGAGCAAATGATTGAGCGCCGGAACCGGCGAGGCAATCACGCGCTCGTCCATTGTGTTTTCGGAAAGCAGCTCGAACTTCCCCTCGATGCGGGCAACAAAGACTACGCCGTCTTCGCGCGCCGCATAGAGTTTGCCGGCGGCGATGGTCGGCGACGCGTAAAAGAGGTGGCTGGATTTTGGCAATGCGTCGCGCCAGATCGTTTCGCCGGTTCCGGGGTCGATGCATTCCACTTCGCCGCGGTCGCGCAAGAGGTAGAGGCGGCCCTGATACTCGATCGGCGTGGGAACAAAGGTGCCGGTGTCCTGGCGATTCCAGACCCGATGGGTGGCGGTCACATCGCCCTGGCCGCCAAGTTTAATGCCGTAAAGCCGGGGTTGACCTCGGTCAGATCGGCCGGTGGAAACGATCACTTTATCTCCGGCGTGAACCGGCGAGGCGATGGTCGGCCAGTATTCCTGGGCGTCGGGATTGAAATCGCCACAGGACCAGAGCAATTGGCCGTCGGCCGGGTTGTATGCGGTCAGATGCTCGGCGCCCCAGACCAGGAGGTTGTCCTTGCCCTCGTAATGAATCAGGATCGGCGTCGAGTAACCTTGCCTTCCTTCGACCGGGGTTTTGTACTCGCGGGCCACTTTCCACAGCAGTTGGCCCATTCCTTTGTCGAACGCGGCCACCCACGAGTCGCCGTCATGCATCCGGGCAATGACCACCGCGTTGTCGGTTAGCACCGGTGATGTCCCGGCATCCCAGATTCGTGATTCGGGGCCGAATCGCTCGACGAGGTTGGTCTTCCAACGCAGAGTACCATCGAGGTTCAGCGCGGCCAAGGTGCCGCTCTTGAAGGCGACGAAAAGTCCCTGACCGTCGCTGACGGGGGAGGGGTTGCAAGCCGAGCTGCTCGGATGCTTGCCGGGCTGCGCCGGGCCGAGTGTTGTCTGCCAGAGCGCCTTGCCCTCCCAATCGAAGGCCAGTACCGCATCCTGGTCCTGCACCGGGGCGGTGAGGAATATCCGCTTGTCCCAGACGATGGGCGTGCTGCTTCCTTTGCCCGGCAGGGACACCTTCCAGAGGACATTGGCGGCATCCCACTTGACGGGGTAGGTGCCCTCGGCGACGCTTCCATTGTCGCCGGGTCCGCGCCAGTGCGGCCAATCCCGGGATTTGGCCGACCCGGCGGCAGACGGTTCGACGGCCTCAAACTCGAAATACGCAAAGTTGTTTCCTTTGTTGTAATGGAAGGTCAGCAATTGCCGCCCGGCTTCAGGGAAGGTAATGGTACCAACTTCCGCTTTGTTCCATTTGTGCATGCTGCCGGTAGCAACCGGGAGTTTGCATTCGCAGGTCGGTTTGTTGTTGATCGAAAACTGGACCCGGTTCGCCTCGTTGCCATACAGCGCGACAATCTTGTAGGTGCCCGCCTTCTTCACATCCACGGTGTAGTTGCACCACTCCCCATCATCCGTCCAGCCGATATAGAACTGGTTGACCGGCGGATCCACCAGGTTCTGCTTATGATTGAAGTCGGCAAAATCCTTGGTGTAAGAAATATCGACGCCTTCGTCTTTGCGAAAATTCCAGTGATACGCAGTGGCATGGGGCCGCTGATGATTCGTCTGCTGGTTGAGGATGCCATTGCCGTTGTTGGCCGCATCGGTGTCGTGATACGCCACCCCTTCCCCGCNNAATGGCTTGCCTGCGTAATCCGGCGGCACCGCCGCGTTGCCGGCCCCGGCGAAGGCCAGCACGACAATTCCGATAACCCCATTCAGTGTTCTCATTCGAGATCTTCCATTGGCACAAAAAGTCCCATAGCCCAAACCTGCAGCGGGCTATTTGCAGCGCGTGTATCATTCCTCCGACGGGTGTTTCTTACCACCTTGCGTCCTGTGGGTCAAGTCTCTTCAGCAGCGCGGATGTAGCAGCGCGGATTTCCTCGTTATCCCCGCCGCATCCTCGGCTTGGCTCCGGAGCTATTCTCCGCCCCATCGCCAGCGGGGTTTTTCGCCCTTGATCGCACAGACGGCAACC
>PMBP01000036.1 GCA_003152975.1 Phycisphaerales bacterium
CAATGAGAGTGTCAAAAGCCGTCTCTAAACGATCGCACCCGTAGAGCAGGCTCACCGATCCATAACGATCGCTCACCTCGGCAACATCAGCATGCGGCTGGGACGAAAGATCAAATGGAATCCCGACACAGAGACAATCCAGGATGACCCTGTCGCCGCTCGGATGCTCAGCCGATCGATGCGAAGCCCGTGGAGTCTATAACCCTGACAATCCGATTGTACGATCGAGGTAGGAACATGCCGAACCGAATGATACCGGCGTTATTGATTCTTGTTTCAGGCATTGCGTTTGGGATATCCCCCCAAGAGGAATTCCAGATGATGTCCGCACTTCCGGAAAAACCCATCGTCCAACCCCAACAGCGCCGAACCGTGCTCGTCGTGAACCTGTGTGGGGGATTCAGCCATCCTTCCATACCCTATGTGTCCCGTGTTCTGGAATTGATGGGTCAACGGACGGGCGCNNGGCAAACTGGATCGGTTCGATGCCGTGGTCTTCAATAATACCGTCCGGATCGATTTCGGTGACCCGGTGGCGCGGAAGAGCCTCATGGATTTCATCACCGGCGGCAAGGGTGTTGTGGGAATCCATGCGGCTACGGATAATTTTTATGATTTCCCCCAGGCCGCCGCGATGTTTGGGGGACTATTTGCCGGCCATCCGTGGATCGGCAAACTGGGGCAAGCGGTTACGATCAAGCTGGACGATCCGACTCACCCGCTCAACGCGATGTTTGGGGGCAATTCCTTTTCGATCGTTGACGAAATCTATCAGTTCGGCGACGACTTCTACAGCCGTGAAAATCTGCATGTTCTGACCAGCCTGGACATGGATCAAACGCCGAAAGGCGAGGGAATGATCCGGGTCGACTATGATTATGCTATCAGTTGGGTTCGCAGTTATGGGAAAGGCAGGCTGTTTTATTGCTCTCTGGGGCATAATCCGGAGGTCACCTGGAATCCGATAGTCCTGAAACAGTACTTGGCGGGCATTCAGTTTGCCGCCGGGGATCTGCCCTGCGATACAAATCCGTCGTATCCCCGACTGGCCAAGTTGCGGGACCTGCTCAAATTGCTGGCAACCTATGAGTATGGCGGCAATCGTCAGGTGCAGGACGATCTTTTTAAACTCATACTTCGAATCGAGTCAGCCTCCTCGGAGGCATCGCAGTTCAGCAGTGAATTGGCATCCTTTCTGAATTCGGACGCCATGGAGGGAGGGAAACAGTACGCCTGTCGAATGCTGGCCCTGATCGGGGACTCGGCGGCCATCGGTGTACTATCCGACATGCTTGACCGAAATGTCGAGGATGCGGATCGGGCTCGTTATGCTCTGGAAAAAATCCCGGGTGACGAATCCCTTCAGGCCCTGCGGACTGCGTTGAGCCGCACCAAGGGGAAACAGAAGATTGGGATCATCAATTCGCTTGCCGTCCGGCGGGATGCTAAGGCTGTCGGTCTGCTGGCAGGGTCCTTGACCGAAGAGATTCCTGTGGCGTCGGCGGCCCTGTCTGGGATGGGAAAAATCGGTGGGGAGCAGGCATGGGATATTTTGAATGGTGCGGAAACCAAACTCCCGGATGTTCTCAGGCCCGCATGGGCAGATGCGGTACTGCATTGCGCTGAGACCCTGGCAAAGGCCGGCCATCCGGATAAAGCCACCCAAGCATATCGAAGCCTTTTCACGAAGGACAAATCAGTACCGGGGCGGATCGCTGCCTTGGATGGTCTGGTTGGCCTTCAGGATTCCTCTGCATTGCCGTTGGTGATACAGGCGTTGAATGATCCGGATGCCCGTTTAAGGGCCAAGGCGGTTCGCTATGTTGCGCTGCTGCCGGGCCAGGAGGCGACGACATCCTTTCTGTCGCAATTAAAGAAGTCAGACACAGCTAACCAAGAGGCCATCGTACGGGCACTCGGCGTACGCGGTGACAAATTGGCATTACCCGAGGTCGAAAAGATGCTCGAATCGGATAATGTCGGGTTGAGGATTGCCGCCTTGGAGACGATTGGACGACTGGGAGATGACACGGCCGTACTGTTATTGGCGCGTGTTGCAGCCCGGGCCAACGACGAGGAACAAAAGGCAGCCCGAAGAAGCCTGTATCGATTGCGGGGGAAGGAGGTCGATACGGCCATTCTGGCGCAGATCGACCAGGCCGATGCGAAACCAAAGGTGGAATTGATTCTGGCCATCGAACAACGATCAATTGACAATGCTGTTCCATTTTTATTGCGCAGGGTCCGGGATTCAGGCAAATCCGTGCGTATGGCAAGCTATGATGCCTTAAGATCGGTCAGCGAACCAAAGTACCTTCCGGAGATGCTGGATATCCTTGTGAAAATCCAGGACGAATCGGAGCGGGAAGTGATGGAGCAGGCGGTGATCCAGACCGGCCTGGCCGTCGAGGACAAACAGGCCCGGGCCGATTCAGTCATGGAGGTCTACTCCCGTGTTCAGGATACGGCGGGGAAATGTTCGCTGTTGCGGGTTATGGGAGGTCTGGGAAATTCCAAATCTATACCGGTCCTGTACCAGGCCTCCGAGTCCCACGACCCGGAGATGGTCCTGACCGCAATCAAAGTGCTGGCCAACTGGCCGACCTCCGAGCCGATGTTGAAGTTGCTGAACACGGCACAGAATACCAGCGATGACCGCCGGCGAATTCTGGCCTTGCGCGGCGTTGTACGCATGTTCAACTTGCCCAGCGATTTGTCGGCAGACCGGCTGGGGGCATTGGCAGAGGCGGCTTTCGCATTGGCCCGGACCACCGAAGACAAGAAATTGGTGGTGGGGGGGATGGCGAACATGAAGTCTCCGGGGGTATTGAAAATGCTGGCCGGCCTGATGACGGACGATGTCATTAAGGCCGAAACGCAGATTTCTCTCCTTAAAGTCGCACGGAATACCGGAGGAACGGATCCGGAGGCGACCAAATCGGTATTAAGAGAAATGTACGATCGGTTTTCCGATGAGCCATCGCATCAACAGGCCAGGGAAATCATCAACTTCATCGAGCGATTTGACAATTTCATCACGGCCTGGCAGGTATCGGGGCCGTATCTCCGGGAAGATTCCAAAGACAACAAACCTCTCCTGGACATGCGATTCGGGCCGGAAAATCCGGCCTGGGTGGAAAAGCCGTGGGACATTATGCCCGCCGGTCTCAATGCCGAACAGCCGTGGCTTATCGACCTGCTCAAGCATTTCGGCGGGGAAAAACGCGTGGCGTATTTACGGACCCATATCTGGTCCGACCAGTTCCAGGTTGTACAACTGGAGTTGGGCAGCGATGACGGGATCAAGGTA
>PMBP01000213.1 GCA_003152975.1 Phycisphaerales bacterium
TTTGCCGGCTACGAAATCGCGCTGGCGGCCATATCGCTGGCCCAGCTTCGAGTCCTCAACGAGAATAACCGCCCCGGCGCCAGGGCCGCGCTGGACATGAAACTGAATATGGCCGGCAGTCTGGCCGTGATCCAGTTGGGCATCACCCTCTTCGGGGCCATCGCCGCGGCCACCGGCGGTTCGGGGGCCGGGGAATATCTTTCGCCGCGTCTGGAGAGTTGGGGGCTGGGACCCACGGCGGCGGATGTCATTTCCATCGGATTGGTCGTCCTGCCGCTGACGGTCGTCTCGATCGTGTTTGGCGAATTGATCCCCAAGGTCTTCGCCCTCCGCAATCAGGAATGGCTGTGCCTGAAGCTGTCCGGCGCGATGCGATGCTTTGCACGGATTGTACACCCCATCGTAGCGTTACTTGAGACGGCGGTCACCGGCATCGTCAACTGGGCCCAGCATCGATGGCGACCCTCGGAGGGCGACGGCGCCTTCGCCGAGCCGAGCGAGTTGCGGGAACTGGTCGCCGTGGCGCAGTTGGCGCGGGCCTCGCATCTGATCGGCGGCCGCGAAGAGGCGATCATCCGCAACGCCGCAGGCCTGGCACGCAAACCCGTCCGCGAGATCATGCTGTCCTCCGAGTACATCAACATGCTCAACGCCGACGACTCCCTGGCCGAATGCCTGATCGCCGCGCATCTGTTCCTGCACACCCGATTTCCCGTTACCGACAAACCCGCCGATCCCCAGGCGATTCTCGGCTATGTCAATTTCAAGGATATCGTCGCCCTGATGCGTCTGTCGCCCAAACAGGTCTCGCTGCGGGCAATCCTCCACCCGATGTCCGATTTCCCAGAAGGCACCTCGGTCTCCGCGGCCCTGGAAAAAATGATGCGCGAGCACACCCACATCGCCCTGATTCGCGACGAAAAGCGTGCCGTCCTGGGCATGATCACGCTGGAGGATGTCCTGGAGGAACTCGTCGGCGAAATCCATGACGAGCACGACCGGCTGGGCACGCACATCGTGCGGTCCGGCCCCGGCTGGGTCGTCGGCGGGGGATCGCTGCTGCATCGAATCCACGAAATAACGGGGTTATTGCTATCCGGTATGCCTGAATTCAGTACGACCCTGACCGACTGGGTCTGCGACCATCTCGGAAGGCCGGTCATGGGCGGCGATGTCGTCGAAAAGCCCGGCCTGCGGGTCGTCGTGCGAAAGATCCGTCACGGCCATGTCATGGAGGCCCAACTGACCCCGACCGAGGCCCTGCCCCCGGTGTAAATTGGAGGGCCCCGCTCTGTCGGGGCCGATACTCAGCGGGTGGCAGCCAACGCGAAGGCGAAAGATACGCCGAAGCGATGGATGATGATCCGCTGTAAGGGAATATCCACCTCGAATCGACCTTTCGGGTCTCAATCTCGGTGGCTGCCACACCCCACAAGACGCTTATCAGGCCGATCGCAGAGCGTCGATGTTGGCGGCCACTTTCTGGAACGCGGCCACGATGTCCTCAATGTCTTTTTCTGGACCCAGAAACGGGATTTTGCTTTCCATCGACAGGAACTGCTTCTTGGCCGGTTCCAGGCCATCCATCACCGGTAGCTTCAGGGATGCCCGGTACTGATCCAGCCGGGACTTGCCGAAGGCCTTGATAAATCCGCGGGAATCGAGGTGCTCCTGGAGCATACCTTCTTTGTGGCAGCCGCCGCTGTAGGCCCGGGGCCCGCCGGAAAACGGGATGCCCTCGGCTTGTAGGGCCTTGGCAAAGATCGCCGCGGGGACATCCTTGAAGGCCTTCGGATCATAATCGACCTCGAACTGGACATAGGTGAACCGCGTCTTTGGATTGTACCGTTTCCGGAGCGATAGCCCCGGCATCTTGGCCAGCGTCTCTTCCAGATAGCGGCCGTGCTTTTGCCGCAGGGCGTCGTGCTGGAGGAATTTGGCGTACTGGGCGGTCAGGACCGCGGCCTGGAACTCCGTCATGCGATGATTGGAGCCCGGGAACGGATAGCCGGATTTTTCACCCTTGGGGTCGCGGCCGTTGTTGACAAAGCCCGCGCAGCGGCGGATCAACTCCTCGTCGCTGCAGAGCAGCGCTTCGCCCTCGCCGCTGACCAGCGACTTCCACTCCTGGAAACTAATGCAGCCGGTGGCCCCGAAGGTGCCGACCTTCTTGCCGTCCACCTCGGCGAAGACCGACTGGCAGGCGTCCTCGACGACGGGGATCTTGTGCTTGTCGGCCACGGCCATTATCTTGCGAATATCTACCGGGAATCCCGCCAAATGCACCGGCAGGATCGCGCGGGTGTTCTCGGTGATCGCCGCCTCGACCAGGTTAGCGTTGATCGAGCCGGTGTCCGGGTCGATATCGACATAGACCGGCAGCGCATGCAGGTTGGTGATGACATTGATCGTTGCGATGAAGGTATGCGGCGTGGTGATCACTTCGTCGCCGGCCCCGACGCCGAGACACTGCAGCGACGCGCCCAGCGCCGTGGTACCGCCGTTGGAAAATACCGCTCGCTTGGCGCCCATGGCGGAGGCGAAGGTCTTTTCAAAGTCATAGACGCAGTGGCCGCGGAGGCAGCACCAGTTGCGGCTGCGAACGGCGCCGAGAAGGGCCTCTTCCTCCGTTTTATCGATGATCGGCCAGGTGGAAGGATACGGCTGGCCGCGGACGGGCGTACCGCCGTGCAAGGCGAGCTTGTTGGGCTGACCGACGAGATCGACGGCCGACAGACCCGTTGCGGGCACGGCGGCGATGCCCATCAGGGCGGCCCCGGTCCCCTGGATGAAAGTCCGACGCGTTACGGATCGCTTCATGGTGATTCCTCCCGCAAAATAAGGTTCAAAAACAATTCTATCGCGCGTTCGGCCGCAGGCAAAGGAAATTCAACACCCCCCGGCCCGGATTGCCGATACACTGGAAGACAGGCGGTCCTTTGCACCCCGCCCATCATTGCGTGGATTCATCGAAGGGAACGGTATGACCTTTACGCAGGTATTGGCGTTATTCACCGCCACGGGGGAAAAGCCCCGGGTCTGTGCGGATTCCCGGCAGGTCCGGCCGGGGGATATCTTCGTCGCGACGGTCAGTATGCATGCCGACAGTCACCAGTTCATTCCGCAGGCCGTCGAACTCGGAGCATCGATCGTGGTCTGCCAGCGCCAAGTGGACTGCGGATCGGCCGAGTGCGCGGTCGTTTCCGACGGTACCCAGGCCCTCGGCACACTGGCACAGGCCTCCTACGGTAATCCCGCGGCACACCTGACCAATCTGGGAGTGACGGGGACCAAGGGCAAGACAACCGTAAGCTTTCTGACGCGGTCGGTCATCCAGTCGGCCGGAAAGAATTGCGGCCTGATCGGGACGATCGTCTATGATACCGGCAAGGGCCAGCCCATATCGGCCCCGCTGACAACGCCCGATGCCCTGCAGATCGCGCGGCTGGGCCGGGAGATGCTCGATAACGGCGCGCAGTACATGGCCGTCGAGGCCAGCTCGCACGCCCTGTCGCAGGGCCGGCTTGCCGGCGTGGATTTCACGGCCGCGGCCTTCACCAACCTCACCGGTGATCACCTGGACTATCACAAAACACAGGAAGAATATCTGGCCGCCAAGATGCGACTGTTTACTGGCCTGCCGTTGCACGCGACGGCGATTCTCAACAAGCAATCGCCCGCCAGCAAGGAAATCGCGGCCAAGATCCGTTGCCGGGTTCTGTGGTATGCCGTCAACGAACCGGCGGATATCGCCGGGTGGGTGGATTCCATCGACATGCACGGCATGGTCTTTTCGATCGAGTTCAACCGCCTGCGATGCCAGGTCCGCACGCCGATGCCCGGCCTGCATAATGTCAGCAACCATCTGGCCGCGGCGGGGCTGTGCCTGGCGGCCGGATTTGACCTGCCGACGGTGGCGCGGGGCCTGACGGCCCTCAAGAGCGTGCCCGGCCGTCTGGAGCCGGTGCAGGCGGGTCAGGCCTTCGCCGTACTGGTGGACTATGCCCACACCGACGACGCGCTCAAGAATGTGCTGGGAACCCTGCGGCCGCTGTGCAAGGGCAAACTCATCGCCCTGTTCGGCTGCGGCGGCGACCGCGACAAGACCAAGCGGCCCCGGATGGCCCGTGTCTGCTGGGAGATGGCCGACCGGATCTTCGTCACCAGCGACAACCCGCGGACCGAGGATCCCCTGCGGATCATCGACGACATCCTGCCCGGCTTCGAAAACCCGAGCGATCCCCGCATCTCCGTCCAGCCCGATCGCCGCGCGGCCATCGAAGCGGCCATCCACGCCGCCGGGCCCGACGACATCGTCCTGCTGGCCGGCAAAGGCCACGAGGACTACCAGATCCTCGGCACCACCAAGATCCACTTCGACGACCGTGAAATCGCCCGACAAACGCTGGAAAAGCTTCCCTCGCCGCGATAAATTGATTTCGGTTGTCACATCCGCGGCACCGGCGGGTCTGACAAAAGGGAACTTGTCTCAACAGATACCCGGAAAATGGAAGGGAGTACATATGGCTTTGATATGGAGTCTCCGCAATGATCGTGACGCGATTCGACCGGTCCCCGAATTAGAGGCCAGCCATGCCAATCGAAAGGCCGAATCAGCAGTCGAGACGGCCAGACAACTGGAGGCCCGCGTTGAGCGGCTATCAATGGTCTGCCAGGCCATGTGGGAACTGCTGCGGGACAAGGCCAAACTGACCGACGAGGATGTGATCAAACAGATGCAGCAGATCGACCTTCGCGACGGCGTCGAGGATGGCAAGATGACGCGGCAGACTCTGGTCTGCCCCGAATGCGGCCGCAATGTCAGCTCCCGACGCGAGCAGTGCCTTTACTGTGGCACCTGGCTGGTCAAGAACAACTTGTTTGAGTAGGGGATTACTCCCACAATTCCTGCCTGGGCTGTAATGACACAGATAGCCCCTCGGTTAACTCACCCCGTTGTCATGCCGGGCTTGATCCGGCATCCAGAACTTCCAAACTGGATTCCGGCCTTCGTCGGAATGACAACGATAGCCCCGAAGCACAACCCTTTTTCTAAATCCTATCCCCTACATCCTATATCCTGTTTCGTTTACACTTCCGACCACACGCCCGGAACCGGCACCGGATATCGGCCCTGGGCGTCGGCCTTGACGGGGGCGGGGCTGTCGCCGTTGAGGGCCCCGGCATTCTCGACGAACTTGAACTTCGAGTTGGTCACTTCGTCCCAAGTCACGATCCTGCCCATGTGCACGGCCGCACGGCCCATGATCGAGGTGAAGTTGGTATAGGCGGCGCGCTGGGCCTCGTTGTGGGGTTTGTCGTTGCGAATGGCCGACAATAACACATCCCACTCGACCTGATAGGGGCTCATCTTTTCCTTTTCCGGCCTCCACTCGACATTGTCGTTGGCCGTCCGCTGGTCTTTGTAGATCTGCACAGTCGGCGCGTGCACATCGCCGGAGAACTGGGCGGCGCATTTGGATCCGTGAACGAAGGTGGCAAAGTCGCCGTAGCACTTGGGCATCGCGCGGCCATTGACGATCGCCCGGGCGCCGTCCGCGAAGGTGTACTCGATCGAGTAGGCGTGGAAGTTCTGGCCGGCGTCGGCGCTGCCGGGCATAATGCCGCCCAGGCCGTGGGCCGAGACGGGCCAGGCGTCCTTGATCCAGCAGCATTCGTCAATCTGGTGAATCATCCATTCGATGAACTGGCCGGTAGAGACCCAGAAGAATGCGTACGGCCGGCGAAGCTGCCAGAGCATTTCCTTCTCATTGCCGCCCGGGAAAGGCCCCATGTGCACGCCGCCGTCCATGCGGTAGGCGCGAATCATGTTGACCTGGCCCAGGGCCCCGTCGCGGATCTTCTGGATCAGGGCATTCCGCGAGGCCGAGTGTCGGCACATCAGGCCGACGGCGACCTTGAGATTCTTTTTCTTGGCCGCTTCGGCGATCCCCAGGATCCGCTGGGTGCCGCCGGAATCCGGCGCGAACGATTTTTCCATGAAGACATTCACGCCTTTTTCGATGCCGTATTCCACATGCGTTGCCCTGAAAGCCGAGTGGGTCGCCTGGATCATCACATCGCCCGGGCGCAGGCAATCGATCGCCTTCTTGTAGGCGTCGAATCC
>PMBP01000508.1 GCA_003152975.1 Phycisphaerales bacterium
TTATAGAAATTGAGGATAGATTATTGTCTATTGAATAATAGAATAGCAGCCATGCGAAGGAATAACTCGATTCGCTATTCGGAGGGTATTCTATGGACAGTCATTATGAAACGATCAAGACACCTGCCACGGCGGAGTATGTTTTTGGTGTCATACAGGAAGTGTATCGGCAGAGCTGGGAGTTGGAGCACGAATGCGAGCCCGAGGTTATCCTGACAATCGACTCAAGCATCAAAGATAGCTGGAAGGGCTTCGAGCTTGTGGATTGGAATCCCTTCAATCAGTCTCTGAATGAGCTATTCGGAATCCAAATCGATAAAGGAGAATGGAAAACCCTTCTTGAGCCAGCATCCGAGAAAACCCTTCGAGGCGTATGTAATAGAATCGCCAAGGCAGTGTTTCAGGAACAAATCAAACCGATCAACCTGTTAGGTAAGACCTGTCTCAAGGGTGGTATCTTTCTAACGATCCGCTCAAAACGGGCTCAATCTGGCGCCCCCGTGGAACATCTATCCCCGAGCAGTGAATTGGCCCCCTATGCCAAAAATCACCTGAGCGTGTTTTTGGAAATCTCATCTAAGCTTTTCCCCGGGAAATTCCCGAAAGTTTCGATTCACAAACCATTTTCTAATTTTGTGGGTCGCGGGCTTTTTGTGAGTTTCATCTTGATAGTGTTGGGCGGAATCATTGGGCATTTTGTCAACCCCGCTGGAGCGTTTTTTACCGTCTTCGGGGCTCTCGGGGGAATCATCTTCAATTTGATGATCTTTCCGGCGGCGGCCGTACCGCCGAAGAGCGTTGAGGTTGGGAATCTGAAGACCTTCCGAGATCTGGTTAATTACATATCAGAGCCTCAAGCTTCGGGAAGTTGACAAAAAACGCGGGACAATGAATCGTTTTCACTGTCCCGCGATGTTTTCTGAATCAACAACTTTTTACGGCGCCGCGATCGTCACCGTGATCGGCAAGCCTTTGCCGGGTTCGATGAGCAGGTTCTTGACCTCGTAGTTCAGTTCCGCTTTTCCAGTTTCCTTGTTGACGGTCGCGTGAAGGATCGTCGTGGAGTTCGGCTCCAGGGTCAGTCCTTTGGTTCCCTTACGGCCCAGCTCGAAGGGGACATCGGACTTGTTGCGGACCTCCAGGTAGGCCGTCTCGCCGCTGCGGTGAAAGACGGGGCAAAACTCCACCGACGCCTCAAAGAGTGGCTTGAGGAATTCTTCCTTTCCGGCCAGGCGGTTCAGGGCCCATACGGCCGTGCGCCTGGATTTCAGCGCCTCGTGGACGCCGTCCAGCGAACGATCCTTGGCGAACACCAGCGTCATCGTGCGGTGGTTGGCGTTGTTCTCGGTCGGCGGATCGAACGGGGCGTGCTCATCGGAATTTCCGACCAGCGTCAGGTTGTACTGCCCCGCCCAGGTGTGGGCGTCTTTGTAATACTGATCGCCGTTGAACGGCTCGATGCCCTGGATGAGTTTCCCATCGACCAGCGTCTTGTGGATGTCAAACCAGTAGGATTCGTCGGCCTTTTGTTTCCAGCCGGGATGGTTCCAGAAGACAAACGCGCCCTGCGCGTTGGCGGCCTTCATCTGTTCGAGGAAATCCTTGATATCAAGAGCCGCAATATCTTTGACAAAGAGGGCGTTGTAATGTCCGGGCGGGGTGTCGTGGGTGAGTTCGCAGGCGCGGATCAGCAGGACATTCAACTCCTTGGCGCGGGGCAGGGCGATCTCGTACGATCGGGCGAAATTGGTGGGGATATCTTTCTTGTGCGGCTGATACTCGATGTGGTCGGTGATCGCGATGGCATCGAGGCCCTCGCGCCAGGCCTCGTCAACGCGGACGGTCGGCCAGACATTGCCGTCGGAGAAGACCGTGTGCATGTGGAAGTCGCACTTGAGCGTGCGGAAGCCGGCGATGTCCGGGATGCGGATCTCCTTGCGGACGGCGGCGGAGGCGGAAGCCGCCAGGCCGATGAAAGCTACAAAAGTTGCCACACGAATCCAGGTCTTCATTGCGATTTCCTTTCGTTATTTCGGAATCAGGTTCTGATCGGTGAGGAACTTGGCGAAGAACTCGGCCTTCTTCAGCGCGCCGGCCTCGTTGACATGCCGGCCGTCCGCCCAGTATTGCGCATCCTGCGGCATCACGGCGGCCAGATCCAACAGCGGCGTCTTCTGCTCGGCGGCGATGGCCTTGAGAATCTCGTTGTGCTCGGCGGCGCCGCGCTGGAACTGCGGCAAGGTGACATAGTCATCGGCCATCGGGCTGGATGCCCAGGTTGATAGGACAAAGCCGACCTTCTGCTGGCGGGCGACGGCGATCATGTTTTCGATATTGCGGCGGAAAAATGTCGGCGGATTGACATCGATCAACGGGACCGTATCCGGAGAGTGGCTCTCCAGATTCATGTACGAGCCGGCGGTGTTGACATATCGTTCCAGGCCGACATAACGCAACGGGGCAAAGTGAAGCCGTTGGTTGAGCAGTCGCAGCAGGACGCTGTGCTCCCACAACGCCTGCCGGGGCTTTTGCCATTGCCGCCGTAGGCCGCTGTTGTCGCCGCGGTAGGTCGCCGGCGGGACGATCCGGGCGTGGACATCGTTGATCGCGTCGTAAAAGATCACCAGGTCCGGCTGCAGGTCCAGCACGCGGAACTGCAGGTTGATCAGGGTCTCCCATGAATTGTAGCCGCCCACGCCGGCGTTGATGACCTCGACATTCGCGCGGCCGTAGTGTTCGCGGAGTTGCTTTTCGAGCTGGGCCGGGAACGATTGACGATAATCCGGAACCTTGATGGTGTAGGTTCCCGAGCCGCCCAGGACCGCGATGCGAAACCGTCCGGCGGGCTTGGGGACGGTAATCTCCTCGCCGCGAAAGCCCAGCGAGTTGTGCCGGTTGAGTCCGTTGCGGCTGACGAAGTTGGGCGTGTTGCAGTAGTTGAGGTAATGATGGGGTGAAAACATCCTGTGTTTGAGCGGCACCTCCTCGTAGAAGGCGATCTGCGAAAACGAGGTGTCATCCGCCATCCGGTACAACCAGATCCGCGTCACCCATTCGTCGATCGCAAATCCGATGACCACGCCGCCCAGCACCAGCAGCAGCTTGCGAGACAGCGAGGATCGCCTGCCCTTCGGAGCGCCCGACGAGGGATTCGTCTTGTCCGGTTGTCTGTCGTGTCGCTTCATGCGATTCTCAACGGATCAGAATCATCCATCTCGATCCGATCCTTCGGATTCGGAT
>PMBP01000523.1 GCA_003152975.1 Phycisphaerales bacterium
GAACCCATCGATATCCTCGATGGGGCCTGTCGGATCTCCGTTGGGATTCAATCCATCATGGAATACGGGGTATCGTCCGGCGGATCCGCCATCCGATGTGATTCCGATTGCGCCGATTCAGCCGATCAATCTGAATCTATCGCCGGAGACCCTGCAGGAACCGATGCGGATGTGGAACCCAGAACCGGTTCAGCCGGGGATGCCGACCCCTCCGGCGCATGTGTCGATTCGCAAGCAGCGGTCGGTGGAAGACTTGGCCAAGGAGGCACTGAAAGCATCCCAGGCGCTGGCCGAGCTGGCCAGGCAGACTCCTCCCGTGTCGAAAACGCCTCCGGGATTCGGAGAACCCCTGAGACCGACAACCGTATCGGGTAATCCTTTTGGGTCATTTCAGGACACGGCTCACGAGAACCATCTTATCCGGGCGGCATCGGAATTCAGCGACCATCCCATCTCGCTGGATATTCCGGGAATGGCGAACGGGGAACCGACAATCCCTTTCTCGCAAACATGGGGCCGGTAGTTCCCCAGGAAGACGCCGCTATTCTGGAAACGGTCATTCAGGGAGCCGAACAACCCCGGATGGGAATTCGGATCCTGGTGGAAATTGCGGAGGGGCTCAGCGAAGCGGTATGTGCGGAGCCGGCGATCCGATCTTTAAAATCTCGGTTTGGAATGCCGTCGCTGATTACGGTATGCTCAACCCAGGGCGATCTATTCCGCAATCATCCGGCCGTCGAGCGATTTGGGTGTGTGGATTCCTATCTGAATCGAAGTGAGTTTGACCAGGTCTTTCGGCTGAACGGACGACAGGATGCGTATGCCCGGAATCGGAATCTGGTGGAACATTATGCAAGCCAGTTGGGCGTGAATTTGATTGATCAACGGCCGTGGATTTGCCTGGATTCGTTCGATGCCGCGGAAATTCAGCGGTTTCGGCTGGATGCACTCGGACGGCCGCGGATTGCGATGGCAATCGGGGACGAAGGATCTGAAGTCAACGGGAAGATCGAGGGCTGGAAAGAGTTGCATCGACTTTTGATCGCAAACCTGGGGGCGACGGTGATCCAGATCGGGCCGGAAACCTGGCCGACTTTGGAGGGCGGGGTGAATCTGGTCGGACGATTGACCTGCCGAGAAGCGGCGGCGGTTTTGTTGGACTGCCAAGTGCTGATCTGCGGCGACAATGGATATCTGGACCTGGCGGCGGGGGTACAGACTCCGGTGATAGCGATCCTGAATCCAAACCGGTTTCCGTATCGGATGGATGGCAGTTGGGGTACGGCGTTGGAGGCGATGAACCGTGACACTGGATCCGGGATGGTTGGGCAACGGAATCGAGTGATTCAGACGGCGGCATTGTATTGTCGCCGGGAGCACCACATGAGTCGTGGGATCGAACCAGCGTGATGTCGAAGACAGGACAATCTGAGGGGCCGTTGGTAACGGTGCTGATGTCCACCTTCAACCGGCCGGCGTATGTCGGGCAGGCCCTGGAAAGCATTCTTCGACAGACCTACGGCAATCTGCAGGCGGTGGTGGTGCGGGATGGGGGGCAATCGGTTCGCGAGGTGATCGGCCGATATGCGGATCCTCGCGTGATTTTCATCGATCGCGATCAGAACCGGGGATTGCCGTATTCGTTCAATGAGGCCTTGTCCCATGCGCGGGGCGAATACATCTGTTACCTCGGCGACGACGATCTTCTTTATCCGTACCATGTTGAGACTCTGGTGGAGGCGGCACGGCGTCATCCCCAGTTCGGGGCCGTCTATAGCGATCTGTACAAGGCGCATTGCCGCATCGAGACGGATGGGCGGCGGACGGTGCTGGCCAAGAATGTCGAGATCAGCCGGGATTTCGATCGATTCGCCCTGCTGCAGTTCAATCACACGCTGCATGTCAGTCTGATGCATCGCAGGGACCTGCTGGATCGAGCCGGATTGTATAATGAAAATCTGATCTGCCTGATCGATTGGGACTTGACGCGCCGGTTGTGCTTTTATACCGATTTTCTGCATGTACCGCGGGTGACAGGGGAGTATTACGCGGCGATTCCGGACTACCAGCAGCGATGCGAGAGGATTTCGTCGCGCAAGCAGAAGAGCTTACATCGGTATATCCTGAATCACTTGACCATTCAAAGCACCCGGCCATCCAAGCCCTGGCCGAAGATGAAGGATTTGTCGCTGATCCTGGTGGCCGATGGATTTTCCGGCCAGACCGAGCAGGCCCTGCGGGAGATCTGGTCGCATACCTTCTATCCGTATCAGATTTATCTTCCGTTGGCCCGGCCAGAATTGGATCAACTGCAACGGAATACAATCGTGCCGAATATTCTTGGGGTTCCGGTACCGGAAAGGTGCCCCAGGGAAGCCCGGATTGACGCGGCGCTACGATCTTGTCAGGGGGAGTTGGTTGCCGTTGTCCCCGATACCTGGCGGATCGGGTTTGACGAGGTGGCCTGGATCGAAAAGTCGCTATACCCGCTGCTGCAGGGGGATGCGACGCCGGCGGCGTATGAACTGGTGGGATCAAGGCCGGAATGCTGGGGGGTGGTTCTGGATGCCTCGGTGTTGCGTCAAGCCCGTGCGAGATACCCCCAGTTGCCGCTACGGGAATCGTTGATGGCGGCGGGCGTGACGATCCAGTTGCCGCAGCAAACCCAATGGCCGTTCCAAATGGAGAATCTGATTACCAATGCCGAATATCTGGAACGGAATGGGGCCTGGCCGGATGCGGAATTGTTGTATGAGATGGCCGAGCAACAGTATGGCAATGAGCTTTGGATGCGGACCCGCCGAGCCAATGCCTTGTATCACGCGGGTCGGTACGATCCGGCCGGACAGTGGGCCGGTTCGATCAATCGTCAAAGGCCGACGGCGGCCTCTTTGATGTTGGAAGCGAGAATTCGTCGTCAGCAGAACCGGATACCGGAGGCCCTGGAACTGTACCAGAAGGCCTGGGACATTCTGG
>PMBP01000233.1:0-6364 GCA_003152975.1 Phycisphaerales bacterium
GAGTTCCTCCTCGATGGGCATTTCCAACAGCCGCCCGCCAAGTTTGCTGTCGATACCGCCGGCCGGCTGTTCGGAAGGAGGAACACTCTCAGGTCCCGGCTGATCGGGGGGAAGATTTGTATCGTTAGACAACGCGATTCCTTTCAGCAGAAATAATTATCATGTCATTTGTAATAGGACTCTAAATATATCCATTCAACCCTATTTATACAATGGCCGGGTAGGAAGTTTATATTCACGTAAGTCATTTACCTATAAGATGTTATGGCGGCGTTCCTGTTGGTATTTATTTATCCCAAAAAATACCCTGAAAGCGATTAAAAACGACAACATTATAACCCCCTAATATTGTGCATTATAACTGGACCTGAAGTATATATGTTGAGCATTTGGCACGAAATGGAGAAACGCCTGGGATGGAGAAAAGGCACGATGATTCATAATTTGGCGACCCAGCGATCATTCATAGGCGACCCATTGAGGAACGACAACGGCGAAGCGACGGATTCCGTTATTCGTAGCGGAGGGATTCGATGGGATCGAGCCGGGCGGCCTTGAGGGCCGGAAAATAGCCGAAAATCATGCCCACAGCTGCCGAGAACATGAAAGAAGTGATGACGATACCCGGATTGAAGACGAAGGGCACCTGCAGGGCGCCTTTGAGTCCCAGAGATGCGGCCAGGCCAATCAGGATTCCGAACAATCCGCCGGACGAGGACAGCACCACCGCTTCCACGAGAAACTGCATCAGCACCTCGCGTTCGAGGGCGCCGATCGCCAGACGCGTCCCAATCTCGCGAGTCCGCTCGGTGACCGAAACCAGCATGATATTCATGATCCCGATCCCGCCGACCAAGAGGCTGACGGCGGCCACCATCCCCAGCAGGCCGGTGAGGACCTGGGTGGTTCCGGTGAGCATCTTGGTGATTTCCTTCATGTCCAGAACACTAAAGTCATCCTCCTGGTTCTGGGAGACATGGCGTATTTCGCGCATCAGCCGTTCAATGTCCCGCTGGGCTTTTTCCGTCGATTCCCCGTCCCGGACCGAAACCAGAATCATATTGACATCCTGATTCCCGGAGATGCGCCGCTGGAAGGTTCGCAGGGGCAGCACGACCAGGTCATCCTGATCGGTGCCCATGCTGCTCTGGCCCTTGCTCTCCAACAGGCCGACGATTTGGAATGACAATTTTCCCAGCCGGATCCGATTCCCGAGGGGCTCCTGTCCCCCAAACAGTTTTTTCCGCACCGTATCACCGATAATACAGACGGCCGCACCGGCCCGCAATTCGCTGTCGCTAAATTGCCGGCCTGTCCGAACGGACAAGTTCCGTACGATCAAGTACTGGTTATCCGTCCCGATAACATTGGTGGACCAGTTCTCATTGCCGAAAATAGCCGTGGTCATCCGTGATGCGGCCGGGGCTGCGGCTGCGAGGGATCGGATATCTCGGGCAACAGCATCAACATCCCTCATTTTGAAAAGAGGGGCGGCGGATGCCTGGCCGGGCCCCATTCGTTTCCCCGGGGTCACCATCAGCATGTTGCTCCCCAAACTTGCGATTTGCCGGGTTACCTGGACGGTCGCGCCGCCGCCCAGAGTTACCATGGTGATCACCGACGCTACCCCAATGACGATACCCAGAATGGTCAAGAATGAGCGCATGACATTCCGCCGGATTTCCCGCAAGGCCAGTAGAATCGTATCCCAGAGCATTAGGTTGGACTCCCATTTCGCTTATCGGATTCGACCAGACCATCCAGGAAATGGACCATGCGCTTGGCATACGCGGCCATGTCCGGTTCATGCGTAACCATCACGATGGTGATTCCGTGGCGATTGTTGAGATCGACAAGCAGTTCCATGATCTCGTGGCTTCGAGCCGTATCCAGATTCCCCGTGGGCTCGTCAGCCATCAGCACGGCGGGCCCTGTGACAATGGCGCGGGCGATCGCCACCCGCTGNNCGGGCGATCGCCACTCGCTGCTGCTGACCGCCCGACAGTTCGCCCGGCGTATGTTTTTCCCACCCTTTGAGTCCCACCGCTTCCAGGGCACGAAGGGCCTCGACTCGCCTTTGCCGGTGGGGGATCCCACGATAAACCAGCGGCAGCTCAATATTCTCCGTCGCTGAGGTCCGGCTCAGGAGGTTGTATCCTTGAAAGACAAATCCCAGATAGTGGCGACGCAATCGAGCCCGCTGGTTGCGGTCCAGTCGGCCGACATCGACACCTTTGAACAGATAGGTCCCCGCCGTTGGCGTGTCCAGACAACCGAGGATGTTCAAACAGGTCGATTTTCCGGAACCGCTGGGACCCATAACCGCAACGAAATCCCCTTCCTCAATCTCCAGATCGATACCCCGAAGTGCACACATGGCCGCTTGTCCGGTTCCGTACACCTTCGTAACGCCCCGCAGCGTGATGCAGGGATATGCGTTCGTTTGGCCTGAGACGATCATGTTCATTTCCCTGTCGTAGCGATATCGACTATCACTACCGTGCCCGCCGTGATGTCTGGGCTGACCACCTCAACCAGGGCTCCATTCGTGGCACCGATGGTAACCGGGACGGCAACCGGTTGCCCATCCTTGAGAACCCAGACCTTCTGTTGTTTGCCGGTGCCATCCTCTTTCGGTTTGGCCATACTGATAGGCGGACGAGGAAGGAGCGCTCCGAGCAAGCCACGGGAAGGTGCCTTGGCCTGCGGTACAGGGGGTTCGAACCGCAACGCTGCGCTGGGCACCAACACGGCATCCTGCACCTTTTTGACTGTGATGTCCGCCGTGGCTGTCATTCCCGGCCGCAGGGCCAGATCCGAGTTGTCCACCTTCAGCACGGTTTCGTATGTCACGACGCTATCGACGGTCTTGGACCCGAAGCGGGTCTGGGTAATCGTTGCCTTGAATACGCGGTCCGTATAGGCGTCAACAGCGAATGTGGCATCCTGGCCCTCTTTGACCTTTCCAATATCCGCTTCGTCCACATCCACATGCAGCTCCATCCGGGTCAGGTCCTCGGCCAACTTGAAGAGCACCGGGGACTGAAACGCGGCGGCCACGGTCTGGCCGGGTTCCACGCTTCGGGTCAGAACAATGCCGTTGATGGGCGAACGGATAACCGCCTTGGTGATATCCGTCTGTGTGGCGCCGAGAGTGGCCTGCGCCTGGTCGACCGTCGCCGCGGCGCTGTCACTATCGGCCTTGGCCCGCTCAAAAGCCGCCTGCGCGGTATCGAATTCGGCCTGCGAGGGTACTTTCCCCTTGCTCAATTCACGGACCCGCTGGATTTGTGCGAATTTGCTCTGGGTTTCGATGAGAGAGGCCTTGGCTTGCAAGACCCTGGCCTTGGCCGCTTCCAGAGCGGCCTTGAATTGTGTCGCCTGCGCCTCGAGCTTGGAGGTGTCGATCCTGGCCAGGACCTGCGCAACCTTCACTGTGTCGTTGTAGTCGGCCTCCACACTCTTGACGATCCCGGAGATCTCACTTCCCACTTCCACGGTATTGGTGGGCTGCAAGGTTCCGGTCGCGGTAACGAGAACCACTAGGTTGCCGCGCTGGGCCTCCTGGGTCTCGTATTGGGTTTGGTTGGATGAGCCGGCATTTTTCCTCATGGTCGCAAAGACAATCAACCCGACGACCACGAGGATTACGATGAACCATCGAATCAGGCGCCTTGTTCGGCTTACAGTATGGGCAACGCCCAGGGTTTTTGTAATATCCGATTCGGAATATGATTTCTCAGTCATGGATTGTCTCCCTGTCTCGATTCTGTTCCACGCTTCCGGACATTGCCGATGGAGCAGCCATAGAGGTCCACCCACCGCCGAGGGACTTGTACAACCGGATCACATCGGAGGTCACGGTCCCGTTGCTCTGGTGATACTGGTCCTGGAATGTCAGGAGCGATCGTTGGGCAACCAGAACATTGATGAAATCCGAAAGTCCCGCCTGATATTTGAACTGCTCCAGATCGGCGGCCACCTGGGCCGATTCCATTGCCAACCGCAGGCTTTCTCTTCGCTGCCGCTCCTGGGCATAGGCGACTAATGCGTTTTCCACCTCCTCGAAGGAGGAAAGAACCACCGCCTGATACTGGATCATCGCTTGCTCCTGCAGAGCGGATTGGATCTCGATATTCGGTCGCACCGTCGGATCGAAGATCGCCCAGGAAACCTGCGGGCCGCCGGTGATCGAGCCCGTTCTCGATGACGAGGACGGTTCTCGTCTGGACAGAAACTCCAATCCAATGGAACCGTTGAACGTAAGCCGGGGATAGAGATCCGCCATGGCCACACCAACCCGCGCCGTCTGGGCCGCCAGTTCGCGCTCGGCGCGTCGGATATCCGGCCGTTGCCTCATGATGTCGGCCGGTACCCCCACCGCAACCTCGGCCGGCGGAACCGGGATCGCTTCGGACTTTTCCAATTCTTTGTGAAGATTGCCGGGCGTTTCTCCCAGCAGCACAGCCAAACGATTCAGGGCCTCCTCCCGTCCCGTGCGCAGTGTGGGAATTTGGGCTCGCGTACTCTCGAGGTTGTATTTGGCTTGATGCATGGCAACCTCGTCGTCCAGACCCGACTCGGCTCGCCACAAGGTCAACTGATAGGTCTCGTTCTGCGATTCCAGGTTCGCCTCGGCCGCAGCCAACCGGGCCTGAAAAGTCCGCACCTCGATATAGTTCAGGGCCGTTTCCGCCAGTAGGGAAACCAGCACATCGTGCAGGTTTTCCTCGACGGACTCCAGATCGGCCTGCGCCGCCTCGACGGAGCGACGGATTCGACCGAAAAGATCCAGTTCCCATCCGGCATCGAATCGCGAGGAATACGATTCCCCCCGGGTATCGATTCCACGGTTGGTGTCGGTTTGGCTCGAAGTTGCCGAGGCCGTCGCGGTTAGAGTGGGCAGTCCCACACCCTGGGCCATTTCCCGGCGGGCCCGCGATTCACGGATCCGCGACTGGGCCGTCTTCAGGTCCAGGTTGCCCGCCACCGCTCGTTCGATTAGACCGGACAACTGCGGATCATTGAGCGTAGTCCACCATGCTGCCAGCGTATTGGGGTCCAGGGGTCCGGGGGTCAGACCACCCTTGAGATCGCTATGCCAGGCCGGTGATGTGGAGGTTTCTGGTGGGACATGATCCGGCCCGACGGTACACCCGGCCACGGCCATCAATGCCAGCCCCCCGCATAGTCCGAACACCCGCTTCCTGAAGAAGGTCTTCCATAGTGCGTTCATGATCGCCTCGGTTTTGAAACGCGCCCGCCCTGTCGTCGCGGTTTGACGCTCTTGCTCGGTGTCTCTGCGGTGTCGCGAACCCCCCGAACTCCCGCCAGACTGAACCGCGTAATGTGATAGGCGAGATCCTCGACAGCGAACGGCACAGGCGGCCCCACCGGATGCGCCATCCCGGGCGTTTTCCGGGCGCGTCGCAGGTGCAGCAAGGGACCGAAGCACTGGCCCATGATACTCATCTCGCAGAAATGGACCTGCCGCTCATCGGCCCCATGGCCCAGCAGTTCCCGTACGATCGACAGCGTGTGTTGTCGCATCGGCTCCAAGACCCGGTGCATGGTCTCGTTGAGAAGTCCCGTCGGGTTGGCCATTTCTTTGTGCATGATCTCAACCTCGTAGTTGTCCGGATCCACGATCCGCTGCATGAACGCCAGAATCCAGCCGCGTAACCGTTCGGAAACCGGCGCATCGGACGCCACCCCGCCATCTGCCGGGTGGGTCTGGAGCGATCGGTCAAACGCGTGCTTCCAGGCCTGGACATACAAATTTTCCTTGCCGCCGAAGTGGTAATTCACGGCGGCAATATTGGCTTCGGCCTTTCGACAGATCTCCGCGTGGGTGGTCTCCCAGAATCCCCTCTCGGCGAAGATCTCGGCCGCCGCCGCCAACAGACGCTGCCGCGTTTCCTGCGCGTCTTTTCTCTGTTTACGCATCCGAATATCCTTTCCCATGTCAATCTCTACCGTATATTTAAATTCACAATTTTAATTTGTCAATAGAATTTCTTGAAATAATGCAGGATCCCGTGAAGTATAATTAATGTTGGTTCATAAGTTCGTTGGCAATATTGAGTTAACCGCGCTTCGGATGAATGGATTTGCCGGGAAAAACCGATTTGTTACGATCTGCCAACTATAAACGCAAATTCTGGATTACGCTCGTGATATGTCTGGCCTGGTGCATTGACCGAGTACTTTACAAAGCCATCGATTATCACCGGGAACAGGGCCGGTTGCTGGTGGAACTTCAGGATAAGCAGAACAAACAGATTCGGCTCAACAACCAGCGAATGCGGGTGGGCATCCTCCCAATCGCTCACTTACTCACTTGCCAATCCTCCATGAAGGGGAT
>PMBP01000233.1:6370-7785 GCA_003152975.1 Phycisphaerales bacterium
TTTTGCGGTTAAAGTCTTCAATGAACGATGTTGATCCCCCCCTTCATAGTCTAATTCGAACACGACATCCACATGCGGTGGGATCCGGAGAACGCCGAAGCCATGATGGGCTTGGCAGCCATCTACCACAGCGGCCTGTGGCAAACCTATTGGAAGATAGTATGTGCCGCCGCCTGATCCGGCCAGGATTAATTCTCGCACACCCATTGTGAAGAGGTCGAACATAATCCTTGACATTGTCCAATTTTGGTGTCAGCATGCCGCTTGAAACGGTTGTGCAAACTGTGTGAAAACGGGGTATTCCATAGCCGCCATTGGCAGGAGAATACCAAAACGGTAAGGAGAGCACAGATGCCGGACAGTACCTTAACTATCTGACTATCATTGAGGCCTTGAGTCGGAGGGCTTTATGACGTCCGTCTGCTCAAATCGGGTACTCCTGAGATGCTCTCCTTTAATTTAACGTGTATTGAATCAGTTGATATGAAGGTTGAAACTCTGAAAATAAGAATACATGCGATTCTGTTTTCCATGGCGGTTCTATTCAAACTGAGTTTGTTATTGCAGGCGTAAGGGTTATATGTCGGTACAAATTATCAATGGTCAGACAGTTAGACAAAACTCATTTCTTATATATGAATGTCAATGGTGGGCTAAAAGAAATTAAAATCAAAGAAAATTCACGGAGTGCCTTTTATGAAAAAGATAACAGCGGCAATGTTACGATTGTACCCTATGAACCTGAGTTCATTGAAATCAAATAAACGACATCGTATGATTCGATATTTTTTATGTGGGATCATACTCTCTGTCTGTTCAATTGGCTTTAGCTCTACTCAGACAAAAGCTCCAACCCCTTGTGGCCCTGTTCCGTCGGAAAATCAATTGAGATGGCAGGAAATGGAATATTATGCTTTTGTCCATTTCTCATTAAATACTTATACAAATCAGTCATGGGGTTTCGGGAATGAAGATATCAACCTGTTTAATCCCAAAGATTTGGATTGTCGTCAGTGGGCTCGAATCTGTAAGGAAGCAGGAATGAAAGGCATTATTATTACTGCGAAACACCATTGCGGATTTTGTCTATGGCCTTCGAAATACACAGAATATTCTGTAAAAAATGCTCCATGGAAAAACGGGAAAGGTGATGTCGTTCGCGAAATGGCCGATGCCTGCAAGGAATACGGCCTGAAATTAGGTATTTATTTATCTCCTTGGGACAGGAATAGCAAGGACTACGGAAAACCGGAATACATTACCTATTTTCGTAATCAACTCACCGAACTACTCACCAACTATGGCGAAATTTTCGAAGTGTGGTTCGATGGAGCCAATGGAGGTGACGGATATTACGGTGGAGCCAATGAAACCCGCACCATCGACCGTACAACCTATTACGACTGGAAAAATAC
>PMBP01000517.1:0-1937 GCA_003152975.1 Phycisphaerales bacterium
TCAGGCCGGTAACGATCGTAACCTTGTATCTCGACACCTTAGGCACAATGGCCTGGAATGCCCGCCCCGCCCGATAGATCGTCGGATTGGCGGTGGTCCACCACGCGACAATCACGCAGATCAGGCCCGTCCAGCCCGCCGCCCGATAGGCCAGCGGCCCCGGCAGCACATCGGTGTCGGCCGGATTCAGGTGCAACTGATACGCATACAAAATCGACGCCGCCAGCCACGCCAAGAAGTGGCCCAGATACATCCCCGTCCCGGCGGCGATCGCCATCCAGCTCTTGCGGGCAAACCGCAGCACCGACAGATCGCTCATCCCGATATGCATCGCCATATTGCAGAACCAGGCNNATGCCCCGGAAGGGGATTGCCTCCTTTCCAGATATGCATATTGGCCAGAGCCCACAGGTCGCTGAGGTTCGATACCTTGTAACCGGTGACATCGATAAACTGCCGCAGTCCCACCAGGCCGAAAATGATGAATACCAGCACCATCCACGGGCTGGAAATGTTGCCGATTTTGGCGACGGTCTTGTATCCGTACGCGGCGACGATGGAGATCATGCCGCCCAGGATCAGAACGGCAACGACCCAGCCGACGCTGTTGGGATACAGGTCATTGAGGCCCGGCATGGGGAACTTGATCCATACCCCCACGGCCGTTGCCGACACCGTGACCATCGCGCCGGCCAGAAAGCAGAACATCACGCCGTTGGCCAGGTTGTACAGTGTTACCAGATTGCGCCCGCAGATCTTTTCAAGCTGATAGTACAGCGTCAGCCGCGCCCGCGCGGCGATTGGCGCGCACATAAAAACCCAGCTCAGCACCGCCAGCGCGTTGCCGGCCAGCAACCCGACCACCACATCGAATGCGCTGACGCCGGCCGCCACGAACAACGGACCGATCATCAGCTCCGTTCCAGCCGTGTGCTCGCCGGCATACATCCCGATAAAGTCCTTGAATCCCAGCAGGGACCGGGTGGGTACCGGCTCGCGTTCGAACTCGCTGCCGACCTGGGCTTCCTGTGCGGGTTGCTCCGTGCTCATAGGTTTATTCCTCTTTACGGATCCCAATCGTTATTCAACCGTTGGGAGGGTACCGAGGTAATTGCCGTAGCCAACGATGATCGTCGAGAGGATCAGCAGGGCCAGTCCCAATCCCAGCTTTTTCTTGGTGCTGGGGCTGCTGCCTTTCCACTCGAGGNNCCCATCGTGTAGAAGAAGAACTGCAGGTACCAGGTTACGCCCGCCAGCGCGCTGAAGAAGTAGTTGTTCAGCATCGGCGCTCGCTCGACGGCGTTTTTCTTTGCCGACGGCATGTGTTTGACGACTTCCTCACTCGGCGCGTCGATGGCGGTCTCAATGATCGTCTCGTCTTCGCGTTTGGGAGACGCGGTGGGGATATTCGCGTTGAAATACTGGGAACCGGTCCGGTTTTTAATGTTTAGCAGTACGCACCAGATGAAGTTCGAAGTAAATCCCCCGAGCAGCACGACGCAGAGTTTCGGCAGCCCCGTCCAAAGCGTTGTCGTGCCATGCTGGGCGGAAAGTTCGGCGATGGGCGCGGCCGCGTCCAGCCCGTAGGCGAAACTGGCGCTCATGATGCCCGAGAAGGTCGCCACCGCGATGCCTTTCCAGAAATTGAACTCCTTGATCACATCTTTCTTCTTCTCTTCCGGCATTTCCTTGTCTTTGGACATTCCGGCCCAGCCGGTGACGACGATGCCGAGCAGGCAAACGAGGATCCCAAACCCGATCCAATGTCCCGACAGCGTGGAGAACTTTTCAACAATCGTGCCGTTGAACAGCGGCGGCATCAGCGTGCCGAACGCCGAGCAATAGCTCAGCGCCACCGCCATGCCCAGCGACATGCCGAGGTATCGCATGGTCAGTCCGAAGGTCAGGCCCCCCAGGCCCCACATCGCGCCCCAGAA
>PMBP01000517.1:1984-2926 GCA_003152975.1 Phycisphaerales bacterium
CTGCCGGATGCCAGGCCGCCGAGCCAGTGGAAGAACACGCCGAGAAATGGGTTGGGTGTCATCATGAGTGTCTTGTCCTTTCAATAGGCATTTCGCCAGAGATTGTTTTTACTTCATCGACAAGCCGACCTGTCGTGCGGATTAACGACGCTTGCTCAGGACCTTCTTTTCGTATTGCACCGCCTCGTCCAGCCAGGCCATCCCGACCGGAACATCGTTCTGCACGCAGTAATGATCCCACACCGCGCCGAACGGCATCGTCTTGAGTTCCTCGGTGATTGCCAGCCGCCGTGTCAGGTTGCCCTCGGCCTCGGCCTGCTTCATGTCCGCAATCGGTTCCAGCAGCGCCAGCAGCAGGGCCTTGATCATGCACCGAGTGCCGATCACCCACGCCGCGATGCGATTGATGCTCGCGTCGAAAAAGTCCAGCCCGATGTGCACGCGCTTCTGGTATCCGCCGCGGATGATCTCCTGCGCGATTGCCTTGAGCTCGTCGGACAAAATCACCACATGGTCGCTGTCCCACCGCACCGGCCGCGAGACATGCAGCAGGATTTCCGTCACAAAGGTCAGCACCGAGCAGATCTTGTCGCTCATCTCCTCGGTCGGGTGATAGTGCCCGGCGTCCAGACACACCAAGATACCCTTGGTCGCGGCATAGCCCAGGTAAAACTCGTGCGAACCGACCGTGTAGCTCTCCTGCCCGATGCCGAAGAGCTTGCCCTCGACGGCGTCAAGATTGTATCGTTTGTCGATCTTCGGCGCAAACATCTCGTCCAGCGATCGCTTGAGATTCTCCCGCGGCGTCTTGCGATCGACGGGGATGTCCTTGTACCCGTCGGGAATCCAGACATTCGTCACCGTTGGGCTGCCCAGGGCCTTGCCCATCGCCGCCCCGATCTTCCGGCAGGCGATCCCGTGCTCGACCCAGAACTTGCGGAT